>JAUHVN010000261.1 GCA_030425055.1 Actinomycetes bacterium
ATCGCCCAGATGGCGAGACTCAGCACGAAGGCGGCGCCGAGCACCATGAGAGGCACCCAGATGTACGTCTGGCGGTTGACCAGCTGCATGCGGACGACATTGACGGTGCGGCTCATCGCAGGGCTCCTTCGTCGTAGGCGGCCGCGCCGGCGGCCGCGTGGTGCTGGGTGGTGCGCACGATCAGCTGCTGCAGCGACACGGGTGCGACGTCGAGTCCCGCGGCGTCGAGGCGCGCGCGGTCGTCGGCGGTCAGACCGCCGAGCACCGTGACGGATGCCGTGCGCCCGAGCGTCTCGCGGTGGATGACCTCGCGCGCGGCGGTGAAGGCGTCCACCGCCGCGGCGTCGCCCACGATGTTCGCGGCGCGATCGCGCACCGCGTCGGTCTCCTCGTCCATGATGATGCGGCCCTGGTCGATGACGAGCACGCGTTCGAGCAGGTTCGAGACCTCATCGATCAGGTGGCTCGAGAGCACGATCGTGCGGGGGTGCTCGGCGTAGTCCTCGAGCAGCCGGTCGTAGAAGATCTGACGGGCGACCGCGTCGAGGCCGAGGTAGGGCTCGTCGAAGAACGTGATCTCGGCGCGCGAGGCGAGGCCGATGATGACCCCCACCGCTGAGAGCTGACCGCGCGAGAGCTTCTTGATGCGACGCTTCATCGGCAGCTGGAAGTCGCGGATGAGGCCGTCGGCGAGGGCGTCGTTCCAGTTCGGGTAGAACAGTCGCGCCATCGCGAACGCGTGCCGGGGGGTGGCGTCGTCGGGGTACTTCTGGCTCTCGCGCACGAAGCACATCCGCGAGAGCACGGCGGCGTTCTCGTAGGGATTCTCGCCGAACACGCGCACGTCGCCGCTCGAGGCGAAGTTCTGCGCGGTGACGATCGACATCACCGTGGTCTTGCCGGCGCCGTTGCGTCCGAGCAGTCCGTAGATGGTGTCCTTCTCGATCGAGAAGCTCACGTCGTCGACCGCGATCGTGTCGCGATAGCGCTTGGTGAGTCCTGACACCTCGATCACCGAGGTCATGGGGTGTTTCCTTCCGTGGCGGGGGTCGAGTCGGCGGCGCGCTCGCGGATGATCGCGCCGAGGTCGTCGGGGCCGAGCCCGAGCTTGCGGGCCTCGGCAAGCAGCGGGTCGACGAAGCGGATGCCGAAGGCGCTGCGCCGCTCGGCGAGCAGGCGCTCGCGCGCCCCGGGGGCGACGAACATGCCGATGCCGCGCCGTTTGTAGAGCACGTTCTTGTCGACGAGCATTGCGACCCCCTTCGCGGCGGTGGCGGGGTTGATGCGGTGGAAGGCGGCCAGCTCGTTCGTCGACGGCGCCTGACCCTCTTCGGGCAGCGAGCCGTCGACGATCGCGTCCTCGACGCTCTCGGCGATCTGCAGGAACAGCGGGCGACCTTCCTCGATCATCCGTCCTCCGCTTGTGTGGTTACTTACTTGACTAACTAACCATGCAACATGATCACGCCGCGTGTCAACTCCGCCAGCGCAGCCGCGCGTCGACTCCGCCCGCGCAATAGGGTGGCGGCATGGCTTCCGGCGGCACGACGGCGTTCGTCCTGGGCGGCGGCGGCATCCGCGGAGCCGTCGAGATCGGGATGCTCGAGGCGGTGCTCGGCCGCGGCATCCGACCCGATCTGATCGTCGGCACCTCGATCGGCGCGATCAACGGCGCGCTGGTCGCCAAGGACCCGACGCCGGGGGTCGTCGAGGCGCTGCGCGGGGCGTGGATGTCGGACGAGGCAGACGCCGTCTACGGCGAGCCGCTGGTGCGCCAGTTCGGCCGGCTCGTGAAGACGCGCACGCATCTGAGCTCTCCCGATCCGCTGCGCCGCGTGCTCGAGGTCGCGCTCGGCGCCGACAGTACGTTCGACGACCTCGCGGTCGCGCTGCGCGTCGTCGCCGCGAACGTCGAGCGCGCCGCCGAGACGGTCTTCTCGTCGGGCCCCCTCGTCCCGGCGATCATGGCGTCCGCCGCCGTGCCCGGCCTGCTTCCGGCCGTCCAGATCGACGGCGAGCACTACATCGACGGCGGCATCGTCAACTCGATCCCCATCGAGCAGGCCGTGCTCGCGGGCGCGACGCAGGTGTACGTCATGCAGGTCGGCCGGGTCGAGGCGCCGCTGAAGGCACCGACGTCCGTGGTCGAGGCCGCGCGCGTCGCGTTCGAGATCGCCCGCCGCCACCGCTTCGCGCGCGATCTCGCGACGCTGCCCCCCGGCGTCTCGCTGCACGTGCTGCCCAGCGGCGGCGCTCTCGACGGCGACGACTCGCTGATGTCGTACCGCAAGATGGCGACCGTCGACCGCCGCATCGCGCAGGCGCGCGAGGCCACCGAGGCCTACCTCGAGGCACCCGCACCCGTCGAGGCATCCTGATGCGGGTTCCGCCGCGGTGGGTGCGCCGCGTCGTCCTCGCGCCGCTGGTCGTCGTCGTCGCGCCGCTCATCCTGATCGCGCTGCCCACCGTGCTCGTGGTCGTGCTGATCATCGCGTCGCTCATCCCCGACCGGTTCCGCTGGCCGCGGGCGATCATCCTGCTGCTCGTCTATCTGCTGTGGGATGCCGCGCTGCTGGTGGTGCTCTTCGCGCTGTGGGTCGCATCGGGGTTCGGGTGGAAGCTGCGCTCGCCGGGGTTCGTCCGCGCCCACTACGCCGTCGGGGCGTTCGCGCTGCGCGTGCTGTTCTGGGTCTTCGGCATCGTGCTGAGGCTCCGGATCTCGACCGAGGCGGCCCTGCCGTCGGGCGAGCCGGTGCGGCTCGACGAGGTGTTCGGCGCCGCCGTGCCGCTCGTCGTCGCCAGTCGCCACGCCGGTCCGGGAGACTCGTTCATCGTCATCCACACCCTGCTCAACGGAGCAGGGCGGCAGCCCCGCATAGTGCTGAAGGACACCATGCAGTGGGACCCGGCCGTCGATGTGCTGCTGAACCGCATCCCGACGCGGTTCATCACGCCGCGCGGGTTCGGCGCGCACGCGAAGGGCGGCGGCCACTCGGTCGAGGCGCGCATCGCCGACCTCGCCGACGGACTCGGCGACGACGACGCGCTGGTGATCTTCCCCGAAGGCGGCAACGCGACCGCCGCGCGCCGCATCAGCCGCATCGAGCGACTTCGGGCCGCCGGCCGCGACGCGCTCGCCGACCGCGCCGAGGCGATGCTGCACGTGATGCCGCCTCAGCCGGGCGGGGTGCACGCCGCGCTGGGCGAGGCATCCGGCGCCGATATGGTCTTCATCGCGCACGCCGGCCTCGACAGCCTGGTCACCGTCGGCGACATCTGGAAGGCGCTGCCGGTCGACAAGCGCGTGACGATGCATGCGTGGCGCGTGCCGCGCGCCGAGATCCCGGCGGATGCCGCCGCGCAGGCCGAGTGGCTCTTCGGCTGGTTCGAGCGCATCGACGCCTGGATCGACGCCAGGTCAGATTGATGCACGCGAATCAACATCACGATTGCAGAACGACCGCTGTCTGATTTTGCGGTCGCGGTCCCGCCTCGTTAGCGTGCAGGGAGGGGGCTGAGCTCCCGTACGACCAGTCCGCGCCCCTCGTCGGGTCTCGATCAGACGACGAGCGAGGCGTACGGTCGGGGGTCTGGGCGACGGACCGGATGTGTGTCGCCACCGTCACCGAACGAGCATCACCACGGTGCTCGCGGTGCGACCAGGATCGCCACCCGGGCGCGACCGATGGCCGCTTGAATGCTTGCGGCCCGAGGCCAAGCACGTGACGACATCAACAGGCGCGGTACCCGCTGTCGAAGCCGAGAATCTGTACAAGGTCTTCGGGCGCAACCCGAAGGACGCCGTTCGCCGCCTCAAGGCGGGCGAGACGCGAGAGCAGGTCGCAGACGCCGGCACGGCGGCGGTGATCGACGCGAGCTTCACGGTGGCCCCCGGTGAGATCTTCGTGATCATGGGCCTGTCGGGCTCGGGCAAGTCCACCATCATCCGCATGCTCAACGGTCTCTTCGGCACGACCTCCGGTTCGGTCAAGGTGGGCGGCGAATCGGTCACCGACACGACCCCCACCAAGCTGCGCGAGCTGCGCCGTGATCGCGTGTCGATGGTGTTCCAGCACTTCGCGCTTCTGCCCCATCGGTCCGTGGCCGACAACGTCGCCTATCCGCTCGAGCTGCGCGGAGTCGGTAGGGCGGAGCGCATCGCGAAGGCGGAGGAGATCCTCGCGCTCGTCGGCCTCGCGGGCTGGGGGGGCAAGCTGCCGTCCGCGCTGTCGGGAGGCATGCAGCAGC
>JAUHVN010000262.1 GCA_030425055.1 Actinomycetes bacterium
CACCGTGGCGCCGCCGAACCCGCGCAGGTGCCGCGTGAGGTCGACGCGCACGTCGGCGCGCACCTCGACGTCGAGCGCCGCCATGGGCTCATCCAGCAGCAGCACGTCGGGGTCGGCCGCGAGGGCGCGCGCGAGTGCGACGCGCTGGGCCTGCCCGCCCGACAGGGCACCCGCCGGGCGGTCGGCGAGGTCGGTGAGGCCGAACCGATCGAGCAACGGTGCGACGGCGGCGCGGGCATCCGGCCACGAACTCCCCCGCATGCGGCCGGCGAACGCCACGTTGTCGCGCACGTCGAGGTGGTCGAACAGCAGGTAGTCCTGGAACACGACGCCGACGCGTCGGGATGCCGCGGGCAGGTCGATCCCGCGCTCGGGATCAGCCAGCACGCGGGCCGCGGTCGAGACGCGACCGTCCACCACGCCGATGAGGCCCGCGATCGCGGCGAGCAGGGTGGACTTTCCCGCGCCGTTGGGTCCGACGAGCGCCAGGGTCGACCCGGCGCCCACATCGAACGCGGCCGTGGTCGTGAACGAGCCGCGCCGCGCGGTGACGTGGACGCTCAGCCCCGCGGTCACCGGGCGACCCCCGGCATCCATCGGTCGCGCAGCGCGAGCAGGACTACGATCGACACCACCAGCAGGATCACTGCGAGCGCGATCGCCTCGGACGGATCGGACTGCAGGGCGAGGTAGCTCGCGATCGGCAGCGTGCGCGTGACTCCCGGCAGCGAACCCGCGAACGTGATGGTGGCGCCGAATTCGCCGAGCGCGCGCGTGAAGCACAGCACCGCTCCCGCAGCGAGGCCCGGCGCGATGATCGGCAGCGTGACGTGGCGGAACACCTGCCAGCGACTCGCACCCAGCGTCTGCGCGGCGAGCTCGGTGCGGCGGGCCGAGCTGCGCAGCGCACCCTCGACGGCGAACACCAGGAACGGCAGCGACACGAACGTCTGGGCGATCACGACCGCACCGGTCGTGTACGGCACGGTGACGCCGAGGTCGGCCAGCAGCGATCCGAGCAGGCCGCCACGGCCGAGCAGCGACAGCAGCGCGATGCCGCCGATCACCGGCGGCAGCACGAGCGGCACGGTCACGGCGACCCGCAGCGGGCGCCGCGCCCACGCCGACCACGAGACCGCCCGCGTCAGCAGCACGGCCAGCGGCACCCCCAGCACGAGGCACACCGCGGTCGCGATGAGCGCGGTCACCACCGACAGCGCGAGCGCCTCGAGCACGGCGGGGCTCGCCAGCAGTGCCGGCATCTCGGGCCAGGGGGCGCGCAGCACGAGCGCGAGCGGCGGCAGCGCGAGCAGGGCCAGCCCGAGGCCCGCCAGCACGAGCACGACGGGCGACAGGCGGTCGCGACGCTCAGGGCTCATCGAAACCCGCCTCCGCGAGTACCGCGCGCCCCTCCGGGCCCGTGAGCAGGGCGATCCATTCCGCGGCGAGGTCGGGCTGGGCGGCATCCGTCAGCGCGAGCACCGGGTAGCTGTTGCGCTCTGCCGAGAGGCCGAGCACATCGATGGTCGCGACGTCGTCGCCCGCCGCACGCGCGTCGGTGACGTAGACGAGCGCGGCGTCGGCCTCGCCCAGCACGACCTTGGTCAGCACGGCCTTCACATCCTGCTCGAGCGTGTCGGGGCGCGCGTCGACACCCGCGGCTGCGAGCGCCCGCGCGGATGCCGCCCCGCACGGCACGACCGGATCGCACAGCGCGATGGCGAGGTCGACGCGCGCGAGGTCGTCGAGCCCGGCGACGCCGCCCGGATTGCCGGTCGGCACCACCAGCGCGAGCCCATTGGTCGCGAAGACGATCGGCGCATCGGCGAGTCCGGCGTCGACGACGACCTGCGCGGCCTCCTCGCTCGCGGCGGCGAAGACGTCGGCCCGCGCGCCCGACACCAGCTGCTGGGCGAGCGCCGGACTGCCCGCGAGGTTCAGGACGACGTCGGTGCCGGGGTGGTCGCGCTCGAAGTCTTCGGCGAGCTGCTCGAACGACTCGGTGAGGGATGCCGCGGCGAAGACCGTCAGCGTGCGTTCCGCCGGCGCGCCCGTCGGCGCGCAGCCGCTCGCGGCCAGCAGCACCGCGGCGAGCGCGGCGAGCAGCGGCATCCGTCGGATCACGCGCGCTCGACCGGCAGTTCGATGCCGACGTTGGTGGCTTTCGCAGTCGCGACCACGAGCATGCCGACTTCGAGACCGAGGTCGTCGACGGCCTCGCGACTGAGCAGCGACACGGCCCGGAAGGGACCCGCCTGCACGTCGACCTGCGCCATGACGGTGTCCTTCGTGATCGCGGTCACCAGTCCGACGAAGCGATTGCGGCTCGACGAGCCCGCGAGCGGGAACTCGTCGGCGAGCGCGACCGGCGGCGACGTCTCGGCCAGCAGCGCGACGAGGTCGGCTCCGGCGACGGTCTGCCGGCCGTTCTCCCCGCGCGTCACGGTGATGCGGCCGGTCTCGCCCCACCGCCGCACGGTGTCGTCGCTGATGCCCAGCAGGGCGGCGGCCTGCCGGATCGTGAACTCGTTCATCGCCGCATCCGCGTCGTCATGTCCACATACTAGCCGCAGATGCGGTTCGGTAGCCCCCTGCACGAGCCGAGACGGCCCCCGACGGGACGGGCGGGTGGGAGAATCGGCGGGTGACCGTCGACCCGCTCTCACCCCGGTTCGCGCGCCAGCGCGTTCTGTCGGGCATCGGCGCCGACGGCCAGCGACGACTCGCGGACGCCCACGTCGTCGTCATCGGCGCCGGCGGACTCGGAAACGGCGTGCTGCCCGTCCTGGCCGGAGCCGGCGTCGGGCGGATCACGATCATCGACGACGACACCGTCGACGAGTCGAACCTGCACCGCCAGGTGCTGTTCGGCGCCGCCGACATCGGCACGCCCAAAGCGGATGCCGCAGCCCGCGCCATCGCACGGCAGTCGCCCGACACCGAGGTCGAGGCGGTCGTCGCGCGGTTCGGCGCGCACTCCGCCCTGCCGTCCGGGACCGACCTGCTGATCGACGGCTCCGACGTCGAGACCACGCGGTTCGCCGCCAACGACGCCGCGATCGCCGCGGGCATCCCCCTCGTGTGGGGATCAGCGCTGCGCTGGTCGGGGCAGGTGGGGGTCGCCATCGCCGACGCCGACTTCCGCGACCTGTTCCCCGACGGGCCGGCGCTCGACGCCGACACGTGCGAGATCGCCGGCGTCGCACCCACGGTGTGCACGGTGATCGGCGGGCTCATGGCTACCGAAGCGCTCAAGCTGCTCACCGGCGCCGGCGACCCGCTCGTCGGCCGGGTGCTCGCGTACGACGGCCTGCGCGGCACGATCGACGAGCTGCGGTTCGCCCGCGACCCCGACCGCGCCGCGCCGGCCGCCCCCACCCCGACCGCCACGCCCGCTCCGCCGCGCGCCGAGCTGCCCGACATCGTGACCGCCCTCGAACTCGATGTGCTCCTCGACTCGGACACCCCGCCGGTGCTCGTCGACGTGCGCGAGCCGATGGAGCTCGCGATCGCCGCCCTTCCCGGCGCGACGCACATCCCGCTCGGTCAGCTCGCGATGCGGATCGACGAACTCGACCCCGACGCCGACACCGTCGTGCTGTGCCACCACGGCGTGCGCTCCGAGGCGGCGCTCGCGCACCTGCGGCATTCGGGCTTCACCCGCGCGCGCCATCTGGCCGGCGGCATCGACGCGTGGTCCCGCGACGTCGACCCGTCGGTGCCGCGATACTGAAGAGACCATGAGCGGACTCACCCACCTCGACGACGACGGACGCGCTCGCATGGTCGACGTCGGCGCCAAGCCCGTCACCCGCCGCCTCGCGCGCGCCGCCGGCCGACTCGACACGACCGCCGAGGTCGTACGGCTCGTGCGCGCCGACGACCTGCCGAAGGCCGATGTGCTCGCCACGGCCCGCATCGCCGGCATCCAGGCCGCCAAACGCACCAGCGAGCTCATCCCGCTCGCGCACATCCTGCCGCTCGAGTCGGTCACCGTCGAGTTCGGGTTCGAGGAAACCGCGATCCTCGTCGAGGCCGCCGTCGCGGTCACCGCGAAGACCGGCGCCGAGATGGAGGCCCTCACCGCCGTCGCGGTCGCGGCGCTGACCCTGCACGACATGGTGAAGGCCGTCGACCCGGCTGCGACGACCGGCGGCATCCGTCTCGTCGAGAAGTCGGGCGGCAAGCACGGGCACTGGACGCGCGAAGACGCGGATGCCGCACCCGAGAG
>JAUHVN010000263.1 GCA_030425055.1 Actinomycetes bacterium
CGTGGTCGTCGCAGGAGACGCCGTGCCGCTCGCGACCCCCGGATCGGTCGCATGGGTCGCGCCCGACGCCGTGCCCGCCGACGCCGAGTGGGCGTTCCTGGGGTTCACCTCCGACGGCGTGGCGCGTCTGGTCGCCGTCCTCGCCGACCGGCGCGCCGAGCCGCCCTTCGAGGCGACCGGCGGCTGGGCCGGGCTGCGCGCGGTCGCGCCGGCGGTGTCGCCCGTCGAGGTCGACGCGGTCGTCACCGCGCTGAGCCTCGGCCGGTGGCTGCGCGACGCGCCGTTCTGCGTCCGCTGCGGCACCCGGATGGACGTGTCCACGGCGGGGTGGTCGCGCACGTGCCCCGCGTGCGGTCTGCAGGACTTCCCCCGCACCGACCCGGCCGTCATCGTCGGCGTCACCAGCGCCACCGACCCCGATCTGCTGCTCCTCGGCGCGAACGCCGCATGGGGCGGACGCATGTACTCGTGCTTCGCAGGGTTCGTCGAGGCGGGCGAGTCGCTGGAGGCGACGGTGCACCGCGAACTGGCCGAGGAGGCCGGGGTCGCGCTGCGGGATGTGCGGTACCGCGGTTCGCAGTCGTGGCCGTTCCCGCGATCCCTCATGTGCGGGTTCCTCGCGACGGCGATCGATGACGGGCTGGCCCGGCCCGACGGCGAGGAGATCCTGCGCGTGCGGTGGTTCCACCGCGACGAGATCGGGGCGGCGCTGGCCGGTGAGACCGACTTCGCGCTGCCGGGACCCGCGTCGATCGCCCACCGACTCATCGCCGGGTGGCACGCGGAGGGGGTGTGACCTCGCCCGCCCTCTCGGGCCTCGACGAGCGTCAGCTCGAGGCCGTCACGGCGCTGCGCGGTCCCGTGGTCGTGCTCGCCGGCGCCGGCACCGGCAAGACACGCGTCATCACGCACCGCATCGCGCACGGCGTCGACACCGGCGCGTACTCGCCGGGGCGCGTGATGGCGGTGACGTTCACCGCGAAGGCGGCCGGCGAGATGCGCGGACGCCTGCGGGCGCTCGGCGTGTCGGGCGTGGCGGCCCGCACCTTCCACGCCACCGCCCTCGCGCAGCTCAACTACTTCTGGCCGACCCTCGCCGGCGACGCCGTCCCGAAGATCGTCGACAACAAGGTGCGCCTGCTCGCCCACGCCGCCGACGGCATCGGACTCGATCCCGACCTCGCGACCCTGCGCGACGTCGCCGCCGAGATCGAGTGGCGCAAGGTCACGATGCGCAGCATCGACGACTACGTCACGGCCCGCCCCGACGGCATCGGCCGACTCAGCGGAGACCGCGTCGCGGCACTGCACCGCTCGTACGAGAAGCTCAAGGACGAACGCCGTCAGCTCGACTTCGAAGACGTGCTGCTCGCGTGCGCGGGGATGCTGGAGTCCGAACCGCGCGTGGCCCGCGAGGTGCGCGAGCAGTACCGCCACTTCACGGTCGACGAGTTCCAGGACGTCTCGCCGCTTCAGCACCGGCTCCTCGAGCTGTGGCTCGGCGATCGCAGCGACCTGTGCGTCGTCGGCGACGCGAGCCAGACGATCTACTCGTTCGCCGGCGCCGATGCGCGCTTCCTGCTCGAGTTCGATTCGCGGCATCCGGACGCGCGCGTCGTGCGACTCGAGCGCAACCACCGTTCGGCGCCGGCGGTCCTCGCCGTCGCCAACGAACTGATGCGCGATCGGCCGGGGGCGCTGCGTCTGGTGAGCGCCGCCGCCGAACCGGGATCCGGCGAGCAGGCGACCGTCACCGAGTACGCCGACGACGAAGCCGAGGCGCGCGGCGTCGCGCGACAGGTGGCTCAGCGCATCGCGGCCGGAGTCGATCCGTCGGCGATCGCGGTGCTCTACCGATCCCACGCCCAGTCGGCCGAGGTCGTGCGCGCGCTCGCGGATGCCGGGGTGCCCTCCACCGTGCTGGGCGGTCGGCGCTTCTTCGACATGCCCGAGGTGCGCCAGGCGATCATGGCTCTGCGGGGTGCCTCGGTGGCGCCGATCGAGACGACGTTCCTCGATGCGGTGCGCGACGTGCTGCGCTCGCTCGGGCTCACCGACGATCCGCCCCAGGCCGGGGGAGCGCTGCGCGACGCGTGGGAGGCGCGCGCCGCGATCCTGAGGCTCGCCCAGGAGGCGCCGGACGGCACGACCCTGCGCACCTTCACCGACGAGCTCACCGTGCGCGCCAAGGCCCAGGACGAGCCCGCGCTGCGCACGGTCACGCTCGCGACGCTGCACGCCGCGAAGGGCCTCGAGTGGGCCCACGTGCACCTCATCGGCTTCGCCGAGGGTCAGCTGCCCATCTCGTACGCGACGACCTTCGAGCAGGTCGACGAGGAGCGGCGGCTCGCGTACGTGGGCATCACGCGCGCCGGCTCGACGCTCTCGCTGTCGTGGGCGCGCGGCCCACGTGAACGCCGCGCGTCGCGGTTCCTCACCGAGATCGGCACCCGCACGCTGCGTGCGGAGCGTGGTGGCGCCACCGCCGGCGCAGCGAGCCGGGTCGCACCTCCACCGACCGCCCCGCCGCGCCGACGCTGAGCACGTGCGCGGCGATGTCTCCCGCCGCCCAGGCGAGAGACCGCGGCACCGCGACGTCCGACGCGAGCAACTGCGCGGCCAGCGACGGCCACGCGGTGTCGCGCTCGCAGCGCTGCAGCGCGAGGCACGCCAGACACGCGGTGCGGCCCGGGATCACGAGCGGGCCGACGACCGCTCGGTCCGTACCGAGCACGATGGGCAGGTGCGGGCGGTCGTCGCGCATGAGGGCCGCGCCCAGGGCGGGGTCCACGACGTGGCGCGCCGCGATCACGACGACCTCGGTCGTCGCGGCGTCGTGCCCCGCCGCGAGCCGCACCGCCGCGCCGCGCACGCCGAGCGACTGCCGCAGCGCCTCCTCCTCGTCGTGCGGCAGCGACGTCCGCAGGACGACCGGGGGCGCCGTCGCGGAGTCGACCAGCGCAGGCCCCAGCTGCGCGAGGAATCGACGACCGGCGTGCGGGGGCGCGCCCCATGCCGTCGCCGCGCGGTCGAGGTCGTCGTCGTCGAGCCCGATCGCGAGCGCGCGGATCAGCCGCTCCTGCCACGGCTGCGGATCGCGGACGACCGCCACGGGATCGGTGCCGAACTGCAGGGTCGTCGCGGTGCGCCACAGCGGCGGATGACGCGGGTCCAGTCGGTGCATGCTCCGAGTGTGGCGGCCCGGATGCCGGCGCGATCACTGTCCACAGGCATCCGCGTCGCCGGGATGCCTGGGGAGGAGCCGACGTCACACGGGCTTGGGGTCTTCGCCCTCGTCGTCCGCGCCCGCGTCGTCTGCGCCCGTGTCGTCGTCCGCGGTCTCCGCAGCAGCGGGGTCCTCGCCGGCGAGCAGGCGCGCGAGCGCGTCGTCCATCTCGTCGGTCGGGGCCGCTTCGCCGCGCGCCCGGGCCTGCAGCCGGGCGACCAGGGCCGACGGATCGTCGATGTCCGACGAGTCGGGCATGAGGTCGGGGTAGTCCCACAGCGTGTCGCGCGCCGCCACGCCCACCGCGTCGGTGACCGCGCGCCACATCGCCGCCGCTTCGCGCATGCGCCGGGGGCGCAGCTCGAGTCCGACGAGCGAGCCGAGCGCGCGCTCGGCCGGTCCGCCCACCGCACGGCGGCGGCGCACGGCCTCGGCGATGCGTCCCGCCGAGGGAAGGCGCGATGTCGCGTCCTCGGTCACGATGTCCACCCAGCCCTCGATCGTGGCCAGCAGGTTCTCGAGCCGTGCCAGCGCGGCGTCCTGCGCCTCGGTGCGCGGCGGCAGCAGCTCACCGCTCTCGACGATGCGTCGGATCTCATCGGGCTGCGACGGGTCGATGCGCGAGCCGAGATCCTCGAGGGCCTCGGTGTCGATGTGGATGCCGCGGGCGAAGTCGGTCACCTGCGAGATGACGTGCAGGCGCAGCCACTTCGAGTGGCGGAACAGGCGCGCGTGCGCGAGTTCGCGCGTCGCGATGTAGAGCGCGAGCTGGTCGTCGGGGATCTCGAGTCCTTCGCCGAAGTCGGCGAAGTTCTGCGGCAGGATGCCCGCCTCGCCGTCCGGCATCAGCGGGATGCCGACGTCTCCACCCGAGACGACCTCCTTCGACAGGTCGCCGACCACGCGGCCGAGCTGCGTCGCGATGAGTGTGCCGCCGACGGTGCGCATGATGCGTCCGGCGCCCTGGATCAGCTGGCGCATCTCTTCGGGGGTCTGCTCC
>JAUHVN010000264.1 GCA_030425055.1 Actinomycetes bacterium
GATCGCGCTGCAGGAGGGCGAGTACGACCTCGCGCTCGAGGCGGGCGGTGTCGCGGAGGGCACCGCGATCGCGCTGCTGGCCGACGGCGGCTTCGTGCTGCTCGACACCGCGACCACGCCCGAGCTCGAGGCCGAGGGGCTCGCGCGCGACGTCATCCGCGCCGTGCAGGACACCCGCAAGGCCGCCGGCTTCGACGTCAGCGACCGCATCCAGCTGTCGATCGTGTTCGCGGACGAGGGCGACGCCCGCGCGGTCGCGTCCGCGTTCGCTGTCGCCGATGTGGCGGGTGAGACGCTCGCGGTGCATCACCTCGTCGAAACGCGCACCGACGAACTGCTGCGCGGCGGAGAACCGACTGCGGCTCCGGAGTTCGAATCCGTCGTTGCGGCGGGCACCTACGCCAACGCGGGCGACGTCACGATCTGCGTCGCCCGGACCGGGGGAGCACGATGACCGATCGCGATCGCGCCGACGCCGTCTACGCCGCCCTGCTCGCGCGGGCGGGGGAGCGCTGGGTGCAGCCCCGCAAGGAGCGCACCGCCCGACTGCTCGAGTACCTCGACGACCCGCAGAAGACCTACCGCGTGGTGCACCTCACCGGCACCAACGGCAAGACCTCGACGGCGCGCATCATCGAGAGCCTGGTGCGCGCCCACGGGCTGCGGACGGGTCTGTTCACCAGTCCGCATCTCGAGCGGTTCACCGAGCGCATCATGATCGACGGCGAACCCGTGGCCGACGCCGCGGTGGCGGATGCCTGGGACGAGATCGCGCCGTTCGTGACCATCGTCGACGCCGAGCTCGCGGCATCCGGTGAGGAGGCTCTGACCTTCTTCGAGCTGCTCACCGTGCTGGCCTTCGTGGTGGCCGCCGACGCTCCCGTCGACGTGCTCGTGCTCGAGGTCGGCATGGGCGGCTCGTGGGACTCGACCAACACCGCCGACGGCGACGTGGCGGTGTTCGCGCCCATCGACCTCGACCACGCCGACCGGCTCGGTGGCACGATCGCCGAGATCGCCGAGGTGAAGGCGGGGATCATCAAGCCGGGGGCGTCCGTCGTGTCGGCGCAGCAGGACCCGGCGGCCGCCGCGGTGCTGCGCGCGCGTGCGGCGGCGCAGTCGGCATCCCTCGCGTTCGAGGGCGAGGGGTTCGCCCTCACCGAGGATCGCCTGGCCGTCGGTGGACAGCTGCTGTCGGTGCACGGGCTCGCGGGTGAGTACGACGACCTCTACCTGCCCCTGTACGGCCGGCACCAGGGGCGCAACGCCGCCCTCGCGATCGCGGCCGTCGAAGCGCTGATCGGCGGTGCATCGCAGCCGATCGCCCCCGATGTGCTCACCGAAGGCTTGGCGGAAGTCGCCTCGCCTGGACGCCTTCAGCTGGTGGGGATCGAACCGACCGTCCTCGTCGACGCCGCGCACAACCCGCACGGCGCCGTCGCCCTCGTCGAGGCGCTTCGCGACTCGTTCGATTTCGACGAGTGGGGCGTCGTCGCGGGCATCCTCGCAGACAAGGACGTGAGTGGAATCGTCACCGCGCTCGCCCCCGCCGCCGCGCATCTGTTCGCCACGGCACCCGACTCGGACCGCGCCGCCGACGCGGACGCGGTGGCCGATGTCGCCGAGGCTCTGGGCGTCGCCGTCACCGTGCACCGCGACCTCGCCGACGCGACGGATTCCGCACGGGAGTGGGCGATGGCGGCGCCCAAGCGCGCCGTCGTCATCACCGGGTCGGTGGTGCTCGCGGGCGAGGCGATCACGCTTGCCGACACCGAGGGCTGGAAGACGGTGGAATCGTGACGGAAGCGGCTGCTCCGCGCCCGGCACGTCGTCGACGGGGCGCTGCCGAATCGCTCGGCGCGATCGTCCTCGGGTTCGAGTCGGTCGTCGTCTTCCTCGGCGGACTGACGGTCTTCGGCCTGCGGGCGACGCCCGACGGCATCGAGCCGTGGTGGGGGATCGTGGCCGGTTCCGTGCTGGCCGTCGCGATGATCCTGCTCGCGGGTTTACTGCGCCATCGCTGGGCGATCGTCGCGGGATGGATCCTGCAGGCGATCGTGCTCGCCGGCGGGTTCGCGGTGCCGGCGCTGTTCCTGGTCGGCCTGATCTTCGGCGGACTGTGGGCGTATGCCACCATCAAGGGGGCATCCCTCGACGCGCGCAATGCGCAGCGGGCTGCCGAAAGCGGAAACGGAGACTGACATGGCCACCGAAGAGACCCTCGTCCTCGTCAAGCCCGACGGGGTCGCCCGCGGACTGACCGGGGCGATCCTCGCGCGAATCGAAGCGAAGGGCTACGCGCTCGTCGACCTGCGCCTGGTCGAGCCCGACCGCGAGCGCCTCGAGCGGCACTACGCCGAGCACGAGGGCAAGCCGTTCTACGAGCCCCTGCTCGAGTTCATGATGTCGGGCCCCTCCGTCGCGATCCGCCTCGCGGGCAACCGCGTGATCGAGGGCTTCCGCTCGCTCGCCGGCGCCACCGACCCCACGACGGCCGCACCCGGCACGATCCGGGGCGACCTGGGCCGCGACTGGGGTCTGCGCGTGCAGCAGAACCTCGTGCACGGCTCGGACAGCCCCGAGTCGGCGGCGCGTGAGCTCGACATCTGGTTTTGAGTCGCGACGGGGCAATGCCGCGTAGCGGCGTTGACGCGTCGGCGACTCAGGTTGAGTAGCCGCCGAAGGCGGCGTATCGAAACCTTCTCACTCGAACCTGCGCGGCATTGCTCCGTTCCGACTCAAAACAGCGCGCCGAGGACGTCCAGCCGCCACTGCGCGAGGATCGCGACGATGGCGTAGCTGACCACCGCCATGAGCGGCACCCAGCCCATGAGCCGATCCGCGGCCTTGCGCACGCGCTCGCCGACGGGCAGGATTCCGGCGCGCAGCAGATGCAGGACCACGGCGTAGAACGCCGGGATCGTTACGCTCCACGTCACCATGCACCACGGGCACAGCGTGCCGAGCACGAAGATGCTCTGGCTGATCAGCCAGATGACGAACCCGAAGGCGAACGTCATCCCCGCGGCGAACAGCAGCCAGAACCAGCGCGCGAAGCGCGCCCCGGCGAGGATCGCGAACCCGACGACGATCGGCGCGACCCAGCCCGCGAGCCCGAGGATCGGGTTGGGGAACCCGAAGACCGAGCCCTGCCAGCTCTCGAGGTTGCGCGTGCACTGCACGAGCGGGCTGAAGTCGCACGAGGCGATCGCATCGGGGTCGGCGAGCAGGTGGAACCGCTCCATCGTGAGCGAGTACGCCGCCCACCAGCCGATCACGCCGAAGACGATGAGCCAGATCGCGAGACCCCGGGGTCGGGTGTGGGACTGCGGCTGGGGCATGCCGGGATTATGGCATCCGCCCCTGTGCGCACGCGTCCGGCAGCGCCGCCGCGTCGCGATCGCACATTCCAGCGGGGAAAGTGCGATAATGAACGTCGATGCGCCGCGGCCGCGCCGTGAGACGCATCGACATCGAAGACTTCGGGCGACGAGCGCCCGCGCAGTTCGAGCCGAGAGCCGACTGCAGACCGAGTGAGTTCGCGGCACCGCAGGTGCGGCGCCGCACGAGATTTCGCCGGGTGACGCGCGGTGTCGCCCCGCAGGGAGTACGCCAGTGATGGTGGATGGAACCGATGCACACGATGGAACCTCAGCCGACACGGATGTCTCGCTAGCCGAGCCATCGCCGGAGGTCCAGGCCGAGGCACCCGCGGAGAACACGTCCGCGGAGGTCCCGGCGGGCGACGCGGAGCCCCAGGCATCCGCGCCGGAGCCGAACGAGGAACCCGAGGCGGCGTCCGAGCCCGAGCCCGAGGCCGCGGCTTCCGAGGCGTCGGAGGTCGAGGCAGCCGAGTCTCCTGCGCTCGAGTCCTCCGACGCCGAGTCGCCTGAGGCGGCGGCATCCGAGTCTTCCGAGCCCGAGGCGGCACCCGAGCCCGAGCCGGTCACGGCCGCGACCCTGGGGCTCATCCCCGAGGTCTTCGTCTCGGCCGTGTCGACGCAGCTGCACTTCTACGCGCCCGAGATCACGGTCCTGCCGGCACTTCCGGGCAGCGCCGATGACGACGACGAGCAGCCCTCGGGCTCCGGCTCGGGGTCGGGGTCGTCTCGGCGACGCAACCGGCGTCGCGGCGGTGGCGGCGGCGACAAGCGCGAAGACGGTGACGGCTCCGAATCCGGTCGCCGCCGCGCCGTC
>JAUHVN010000265.1 GCA_030425055.1 Actinomycetes bacterium
GGAACGGCAGGATCACGACCGTGTAGAACTGGAAGATCGTGCGCTCGGGGTACAGCAGCCACGGCACGTAGGTGAGAGCCACTCCGGTGAGCGCGAACGCGATCCGCCAGTCGCGCGCGATCGCGAACCGCCAGCACAGCCACAGCACTGCGGCCACCGCGGCGTACCAGACGAGCGGATTCGGCATGCTGTAGACGTTCTCGACGCAGCCCTCGGGCGCGAGGCAGCCGTTCTGTCCGTACGCGTCGCGCGCGAAGTGCATCGACGTCGGCCGCACCAGCAGCGGCCACTGCCACGCCGGGCTCATGTAGCCGTGGGGGCTCGACAGCCCGACGTGGAACCCGTAGACGTCATGGTGGAACTTCCACAGGTTCTGCAGCGGCAGCGGCACCCACGCCCACAGCCCCTCCGCGGGTGAAGCGTCCATCGCGTGACGGTCGTAGCCGCCGTCGCTCGTGAGCCATCCGATCCACGACGCGAGGTAGACGCCCAGGGCCACTGGGATGAACAGCACGAACGCGGCGACGCCCTGGCGCAGGGCATCCGTCGGCCAGAACGCCACCCCGGCACGGCGTCGGGCGAGCGCGTCGGTCACCACGAGGTAGATCCCGAGGCCGGCCGCGACGTACAGGCCCGACCACTTGACCGCGGTGGCGGCGCCGACCGCCGCGCCCGCGGCGATCACCCACGGGCGGTTCCACAGCACGGGTCCCCACGCGGGCGGCTCATCGCCCACGCGCCGCGCGGCGATGCCCACGTCGAGGCGCTCGAGATGTCGCGACCGGTCGAGCAGCACGAACCAGAATGCGAGCAGCACGAACAGCGCGAGCAGGCCGTCGAGCAGGGCGACGCGGCTCATCGCGATCGCCATGCCGTCGACGGCGAGCAGCAGCGCCGCGACCGACGCGAACGCGATCGAGCCGGTCAGCCGCCGCGCGATCAGATACAGCACGAGCACGAGCCCGGTGCCGGCGAGGCACACGGCCATGCGCCAGCCCCAGCCGTTGCCCGCGCCGAACGCGGCCATCCCGAGCGCGATCAGAAGCCGCCCCAGCGGCGGATGCACGCTGAACGAGCCCAGCGTCGTGTAGATGTCGGTCTCGCCGTCGACGAAGCGCTCGTCGGCCGACTCGGGCCATGTCGCGGTGTAGCCGAGGTTCCACTCCGACCACGCGTCCTTCACGTAGTACGTCTCGTCGAACAGCAGGTCGTGCGGGTGCGCGAGGTTCACCACCCGCAGCACGAACGCCAGCGTGGTGAGGAGGGTCGGCGCCAGCCAGCGCCACAGCCGCTCCAGGCGCGGATCCTCGGCCACGCGCGCGCTCCATCGGTCGTAGAGCGTGGGCTTCGGAGGCGGTGCGGCGGGCAGAAGCTGCTCGCCGGTCGTCGTCACAGCGCCCAGCCTATGCTGGGTCGGTGATCATCCTCGCGGCGACGCCGATCGGCAATCTGGGGGATGCCTCGGTGCGGCTGATCGACGCGCTGCGCTCCGCGACGGTGATCGCCGCCGAGGACACGCGCACCACGCAGCGCCTGCTGGCCGCGTTGCACGTCGAGAACCGGCCGCGCCTGATCGCGCTGCACGACCACAACGAGAAGGCCCAGGCCGCGATGCTGGTCGACCTCGCACGCGACACGGATGTGCTGCTGCTCAGCGACGCGGGCATGCCGACCGTGAGCGACCCGGGTTACGGCGTGGTCGCCGCAGCCGCCGACGCGGGCGTCGAGGTCACGGCGATCCCCGGCCCGAGCGCGGTCGTGACCGCACTCGCGGTCTCGGGTCTGCCGACCGACCGGTTCACGTTCGAGGGCTTCGCTCCGCGCAAGGCGGGCGAGCGCGCCACGGTGTTCGGCGCTCTCGCGGGCGAGCCGCGCACGATGGTCTTCTTCGAGGCTCCGTCGCGCCTGGCGGCGACCCTCACCGCCATGGCCGACGCGTTCGGCGTCGATCGGCCGGCCGCGGTGTGCCGCGAGCTCACCAAGCTCCACGAGGAGGTGCGCCGCGGTCCGCTCGGCGATCTCGCCGCGTGGGCGGCCGACGGTGTGCGCGGCGAGATCGTCGTCGTCGTGGGCGGGGCGGCCGCACGCGAGGTGCCCTTCGACGGTGCCGTCGAGCAGGTCGCGTCGCTCGTGGCATCCGGCATCCGTCTGAAGGATGCGGCCTCCGAGGTCGCCTCGGCGACCGGGCACTCCAAGCGCGAACTGTACGCCGCGGCGCTGTCCCGGCGGGATCGTCACATCGCCGAGCCGTCGACGCCCGCCGACTAGAATCCTCGGGTGAGCACCGGCCGATCCTTCTACATCACGACGCCGATCTACTACCCGAGCGACGTGCCCCACATCGGCCACGGTTACACGACCGTGGCGGTGGACACGCTCGCGCGCTGGCACCGTCAGGCCGGCGACGACACCTGGATGCTCACCGGTACCGACGAGCACGGCCTGAAAATGATGCGCGCGGCATCCGCCAACGGCGTCACGCCCCAGCAGTGGGTCGACAAGCTCGTCAGCGAGTCGTGGTTCCCGCTGCTGAAGACGCTCGACGTCGCCAACGACGACTTCATCCGCACGACGCAGGAGCGCCACGAGCAGCGGGTCAGGCAGTTCGTGCAGGCCATCTACGACCGCGGCTTCATCTACGCGGGGGAGTACGAGGCGCTCTACTGCGTCGGCTGCGAGGAGTTCAAGCCCGAGTCCGAGATCCTCGACGGCACCGGCCCCTTCGAGGGGCTCAAGGTGTGCGCGATCCACTCGATCCCGCTCGAGCTGCTGCACGAGAAGAACTACTTCTTCAAGCTGAGCGAGTTCGCCGAGCCGCTGCTGAAGCTCTATCGCGAGAACCCCGACTTCATCCGCCCCGAGTCGGCGCGCAACGAGGTCGTTTCGTTCGTCAAGCAGGGGCTCAAGGACCTCTCGATCTCGCGGTCGGCGTTCGACTGGGGCATCACCGTGCCGTGGGACGAGTCGCACGTCATCTACGTGTGGGTCGACGCGCTGCTCAACTACGCGACCGCCGTCGGCTACGGCTCCGACCCCGACGAGTTCGCCCGCCGCTGGCCGGCCTACCACGTGGTGGGCAAGGACATCCTGCGGTTCCACGCCGTCATCTGGCCCGCGATGCTGATGGCCGCCGGCGTCGACGTGCCGCGGGGCGTGTTCGCGCACGGCTGGCTGCTGGTCGGCGGCGAGAAGATGTCGAAGTCGAAGCTCACCGGCATCGCGCCGACCGAGATCACCGACGTCTTCGGCTCGGATGCGTACCGGTTCTACTTCCTGTCGGCGATCGCCTTCGGCCAGGACGGCTCGTTCTCGTGGGAGGACCTCTCATCGCGCTACCAGGCCGAGCTCGCCAACGGCTTCGGCAACCTCGCCTCGCGCACGACCGCGATGATCCAGCGCTACTTCGAGGGCGTCGTGCCGCCGGCGGGGGAGTACGCCGAAGGCGATCTCGCGATCCAGCGCACGGTCGCGGATGCCGCGACGCAGGCCGATGCCGCCATGGAGCGCTTCCGCATCGACGAGGCCATCGACGCGATCTGGACCATCGTCGACGCCCTCAACGGCTACATCACCGACAACGAGCCGTGGGCGCTGGCCAAGGACGAGACGCAGCGCGAACGCCTGGGCACGGTGCTGTACACCGCCGCCGAGGGCCTGCGCGCGCTCGCGGTGCTGCTGTCGCCGGTCATGCCCGAGTCGACCGAGAAGCTGTGGATCGCGCTCGGCGCGGCCGAGACGCTGGGCCGTGTGCAGGACCAGCCGATCCGCGACGCGGGCGGCTGGGGCATCCTGCGCCCGGGCACGTCGGTGAACGGGCTCGCGCCGCTGTTCCCGCGCGTCGAGCAGCATGCCTGACCGGCCCGACCCGTCGCAGTACGTGCGCGAGCGCCACAACGACGGCTCGCGCGACGTGCGATGGCCGGCCGCGCCCGAGCCCCTCGCGGTGCCGGTGTACGACAACCACACGCACCTCGAGATCAGCGACGGCGACGAGCCGCTGTCACTCGACGACCAGCTCGAGCGCGCGGCGGCGGTCGGCATCCTCGGTGTCGTGCAGGCCGGCGGCGACATCGAGTCGAGCGTGTGGTCGGCGGATGCCGCGGCATCCCACCCCCGCGTGCTCGCGGCCGTGGCGATCCACCCCAACGAGGCACCGGCGT
>JAUHVN010000266.1 GCA_030425055.1 Actinomycetes bacterium
GTCGCTGCGCTCGTCGGCGACCGTGCTGTGCACCCAGCGCGTCGTGCACCACCTGTTCTCGGTGAGCGCGGGCCTGGACTCGATGGTGATGGGCGAAGAGGAGATCGTCGGCCAGGTGCAGCGCGCGCTGCGCGAGGCCCGCGAGGCCGGCACGTCGTCCAGCGCGCTCGAGGCGCTGTTCCAGCGCGCCGCCCACACCTCGCGCGAAGCGCGCGCGCACGGCGATCTCGCCGCGGCGGGCCGCTCGGTCGCGCGCGTCGCGCTCGAGATGGCCGACTCGCGCATCCCCGACTGGTCGGCCGTGCGCGTGCTGATGGTCGGCACCGGCAGCTACGCGGCCACGACGCTCACGGCGCTGCGCTCACGCGGTGCCGACGACGTGCGCGTCTTCTCGGCGACGGGCCGCGCCGCCAAGTTCGCCGCGCGCTACGGCGTGCACGCCGAGGACGACCTGCGCGATGCGATCGCCGACGCCGACGTCGTGATCACCTGCACCGCGCGCTACACCGTGACCACCACCGACATCCCCGACGCGTCGCCGCGGCTCGTGATCGACCTGGGCCTGCCGCGCAACGTCGACCCCGACGTGCGGCGGATGCCGGGCATCGAGCTGCTCGACCTCGAGATCATCGGCCGGCACGTGAGCCTGCCCGACTTCGCTCCCGGCGTGCACGAGGTGGTCCGGTCGGCCGCCGAGTCGTTCGAGGCCGATCGCGCGGCCGCGCCCGCCGTCGTGGCGCTGCGCCGCCACATCGACGCCGTGCTGCAGGACGAGATCAACCGCAGCCGTCGGCGCGGCGGCGAGGATCAGCGCACCGAGGCGGCCCTGCGGCACCTCGCGGGCATCCTGCTGCACGAGCCGTCGCTGCGGGCACGCGAGCTCGCCGCCGAGGGCCGCATCGACGAGTTCGAGCGCGCACTCGCGCTGGTCTACGGGCTCGAGGTCGAGGCGGCCGCCGATGCGGCATCCGCACCACGCCTCGTCGGCTGACACGCCCCGAGAACGTCGGAACCCCGGTCGGATTTTCATCCTGACCGGGGTTTTTCCGTGGACCTGAGGGGATTCGAACCCCTGACCTCTTCATTGCGAACGAAGCGCGCTACCAACTGCGCCACAGGCCCGTGAACCTCGGATACATTACCACGCACGCAGGCGCGGCTCGAACCGACGAGAGCGACGGCGGATGCTACGCGCCGACCGCACGGCGGGCGAGCAGGTCGCGCACGTGCGCCTCGATGGCGTCGTCGTCGACCGCGGCCGAGCGGGGCATCTCGGCCGACCGTGCCGTGCGCGCCACCGCGATCGACGGCGGCCGCGCCTCTTCGGCACGACGCCGCATCTCGTCGTCGACGCCCGCGCGGCGCACGGCTGCGCGTGCATCCTCGGCGTCGAGCATGGCCACGGCCTGCGAACCCGCCGACGCCGTGAGCGGCTTGGGCAGCTCGCGCGGCGTCCAGGTGCGGGGGTCGCTCTCGATGAGCGGCTCCTGCCACTGCGCCGCGGATCTGGTCGCGACGGGGGCTTCGATCCGGCGTCCCGCCTCGCGGGCGGCGACCGCCGACATGCGGCGCAGGCACAGTCCCCCGACGGCGGCGAGCGCGATGCCGCCCCACATCAGCAGCTGCGATCCGGTCGAGACGACCTCCCACACGCCGTAGCCGGCGACTCCGAGTCCGGCGATGACCGCGAGCGTGGCGACCAGGCGCGTGCGGCGCCGGGCGCGCGCCCGGCGGACCGGCAGGGCCGACCGCGCCGCGGCCCGCGCGGCCCGGGCATCCTCGAGGTCGACCTTCGCCTGCTCCAACGCCGCCTGCTCGCGCTCGGCGAGCGCGCGACGGGCGAGCTTCTGCTGGGCCAGCGCGGTGCGGGCGTTCAGCTCGAGCCGCACCTCCTGCGGCGTCTCACTCGTCTCGGCGAGCACGCGCAGCGCCTGGTTCAGCCGCACGGCGTTGCGCTCGGCGGCGTCGTACTGACGCCGGTTGTACCAGCTGGGCAGCAGGTAGACGAGCCACAGCAGCACGGCGACGAGCACGATGACCCCGCCGCCCAGCACCTGCCCGCCCATGGCGTCAACGGTAGGCGACCAGGTGCCCCGCACCCGGTCAGGTGCGGGCGTGTCCTTCAACCTCGACTCGAAGGTGACCCGGCGACGTCGTGAGAAACCAGATCGCGCGTGAGAAACCGCCCAAGACCGGATTCATCGCGCTCGATGTGGTTTCTCACCGAATCGGATGCCGCGACCCGGCGAGGTCACGCGTGCAGGCGGTCCGACGGCGGCACGCTCGCGGCATCCTGCGGAGCCCGACCCGACAGCCAGCGCTGCAGCACGCCCTCGGGCACCTCTTCGCGCACGAGGGCGAAGCAGTAGTGATCGCGCCAGTCGCCGTCGATGTGGATGTACCGCCGTCGCAGGCCCTCGTAGCGGAACCCCAGCTTCTCGACCACCCGCAGGCTCGCCCGGTTCTCAGGGCGGATGCAGATCTCCATGCGGTGCAGCCGCAGCTCGGTGAAGCAGGCATCCGTCGCCATCGCGACCGCGGTCGGCGTGATGCCGCGCCCGGCGTAGCGCTGGCTGACCCAATAGCCGATCGTCGCCGAGGCGAGCGACCCGCGGGCGATGCCCCACACGTTGAGCTGGCCGGCGATGTCGCCGTCCCACTCCATGACGTACGGCACACCCTGACCGTCGCGGTACTGCTGCAGCAGCCGCCGCACGCCCAGCCGCATGTCGAACGAGACCGGGCCGTCGGGGCTGGTCGCCTCCCACGGCTGCAGCCAGCGCCGGTTGGTCGCCAGCTCCTGCTGCAGCACGCGCGCGTCGCGCTGCCGGATGAGCCGGATCGATATCGGGCCGTGGCGCTGCGGGGTGACGTCCAACGCTCCCCCTCGCACCCGGCGGCTCAGATGTTCGCCGCGAATTCCTTCAACCAGGGTCGCAGCTCGGGACCCAGATCCTCGCGGTCGGTCGCCAGCTGCACGATGGCCTTGATGTAGTCCACCCTATCGCCGGTGTCGTAACGGCGACCACGGAAGATCACGCCCGACACGCCGGGTCCGTCGGGGTCGGTCGCGAGCTCCTGCAGCGCGTCGGTGAGCTGGATCTCGCCGCCCTTGCCGGGCCCCGTGCGCTCGAGGATGTCGAACACCTCGGGGGTCAGCACGTACCGGCCGATGATCGCGAGGTTCGACGGCGCGTCTTCGGCCTTCGGCTTCTCGACGAGGCCCGTGACGCGCACGATCCCGTCGCGGTCGGTCTCTTCCACCGCGGCCGCGCCGTACATGTGGATGTGATCGGGGTCGACCTCGAGCAGGGCGACGACGGCACCGCCGGTGCGCTCGTGCTCGTCGAGCATCGCGGTCAGCAGCGGGTCGCGGTCGTCGATGAGGTCGTCACCGAGCAGCACGGCGAACGGCGACGTGCCCACGTGCGCGCGCGCCCGCAGCACCGCGTGGCCGAGGCCCTTGGGCTCGCCCTGGCGCACGAAGTGGATGTCGGCGAGATCGCTCGACTTCACGACGCGGCGCAGACGCTCCTCATCACCCTTGTCCTTGAGCTTCACCTCGAGCTCGGGCACCGAGTCGAAGTGGTTGGCGACGGCGTTCTTGTTGCGGCCGATGATGACGAGGATGTCCTCGATGCCGGCGTCGGCTGCTTCCTCGACCACGTACTGGATCGCGGGCTTGTCGACGACCGGCAGCATCTCCTTCGGCATCGCCTTGGTCGCCGGCAGGAACCTCGTTCCCAGTCCGGCGGCGGGAATGACGGCTTTGTATCGGCTGCGGAGCATGACCACGATCTTACGTGGCCGCATCCGACAGCCCCGCCGGGCACCCGGCGCGCGACGCCTAGAATCGACGCATGTCCGATGAGATCGCTACCGCGAAGCGCGCGCTGCGCGCTGATCTGCGCGAGCGGCGCAATCTGCTGTCGGAGCGCGAGCGGGATGCCGCGGCCGCCGGCATCGCCGACCAGCTGCGCAGCCTCGTGGCCGAGACGGGCGCCGAGTCGATCTCGTGCTACCTGTCGACGACGACCGAGCCGGGCACGCGCGAGTTCGTGACGGATGCCGTTTCCCGCGGCATCCGCGTGCTGCTTCCGATCACGCGGGCCGACGGCCTGCTCGACTGGTCGGTCGCGAGCGACGACCTCGACATCGC
>JAUHVN010000267.1 GCA_030425055.1 Actinomycetes bacterium
GTGCGCATCGATCTGTCGTACGTCGAGAACTGGACGCTCATCGGCGACGTCGTGATCCTGTTCAAGACGCTGCGCGCGGCACTCGCGCCCGGCGACACCGCCTACTGACCACGTCCGCGCCATCCGTCAGCCCGTTTCCGCCGCGACCCACGCGCGCACGCGCTCCTCGAACATCCCCGAGTCGAACTCCGCCGCTCGGCGGCGGCAGTCTTCGGCATCCATCGTCACGGCACGCTCGACGGCAGACGCCAGCGCGGTGGTGTCGCCCCACTCGTCGACGAGCACGCCCGTGCGCCCGTCGACCACCGACTCGGCGGCACCGCCGACGGCGTTCGCGACGACGGGGGTGCCGGCGGCCATGGCCTCGACCGGCACGATGCCGAAGTCCTCGACGGGCGCGAACACGACGGCAGCGGCCCGGCGGTACAGCGCGTCCCGCAGCCCGTCGGACGGCCGACCCACGAATCGGACGTCTGCGCCGCGGTCGAGGGCGTGCTCGCGCAGGCGCCGCTCGTCGGGTCCAGAGCCGGCGAGGACCACCGGCCGACCAGCGGCCACGCCCGCGTCGATCGTCGCGTCGAGACGCTTGTAGGGGACGAAGCGCGACAGGCCGAGCAGGTAGTCGTCGCCGAGCGCGTCGAGCATCCGCTCCTCGTGCCCGTCGAGTTCTGGCTGGGTCGCGAAGCGCGCGACGTCCACCGGCGGGTGGATCACCGTGGCGTCACGTCGCCACGTGCGTGCGATGCGGTCGGCGACGAAGCGACTGTTGGCGGCGATCGCCGCAGCCTCGCCGGCCCGGCGGCGATCCAGCGGCTTGAGCACGGGTGCCGCGAGACGCGGCAGCAGGCCCCGGCCTCGGGCATCCGACTCGGGGGCCCAGATGTACCGAGCCGGCGTATGGGCGTACACGAGCTTCGGGGCATCGCGAGCAGCCCCGTCGAAGCGCGCGTGATGCGCGAAGAGATGGCTGCTGCACAGCACCCACTCGGCGTCCGCCGCAGGCAGACGACGCCAGGTGATCGGCATCGCAGGCAGCGCCAGCGCCTTGCTCCGCCGCAGCGGGGTGCGCGCGAGAGCCGTCTCGTGGACATCGGGGAACCGCCCCGGCGCGTCGTTCCACAGGCACCAGCGTTCGGCGTCGGGGAACGCGGCCTCCAGCGCGGCGAACACGTTCTCGGCGCCGCCGTCGGGTTCGAGCCACTCGTGGACGATGACGCCGCTCATGCGCGGACCGCCCTCAGCCGAGCTGCGCGCACGACGAGTCGACGGTCACGGGAGTGCGGGTCGCGGTCGGGCTGTGGCGCACGGTGACCGGACCGCCGGCGTCGTCGGGGATCGTGCTGGTGAACGACACCGTGCGCGACTCCCACATCGGCACGCCGATGGTGATGCTCGCGCCGTCGCGGCCCTGCTCGACACCCGACCGCGACAGCTGGGGCACGTCGCCGTCGGCGGGGTCGGAGCCTGTGATCGTCGATCCGGGAGGCGCGACGTAGAGGACGTCCATGAGCATCGTCGTGCGCGGCATCCCATACGTGCCGTTGCGCAGGCTCAGCGTGTACTGGCTGAGGTCGCTTCCGGGAACCGCGCTGTTCATCGTGATCGCCGTCGTCATCGTGCCGGCGTCGGCGTCGCACGAGACCTCGATCGTCGTGGAGAGGTAGTACTCGAGCTTGCCGACGCCGAAGTCGTTGAGGAAGATACCGACCTCGGTGCCGTCGGCGTTGTCGGTGGCGAGCGCACCGTCGATGCCGAGGTCGACGGCCATCTGCTCCTCCTCCTCGCGGGGGAACCACGCGTAGACGCGCTGATCGTCGGCCGACTTCTGCAGCGTCTCGATCATCGTGACCGGGTCCCAGCTGCCCGCGATGAGTTTGGTGAACACCCCCGCGGCGACCGCGGCGAAGTAGCGGTCTGCCGCCGGGCCGTCGTGGCCGAAGCGCTCGTACGTGTCGCTGAGCAGCACCTTCACGGCGTTGTCGGCGTTCAGCTCGCCGCCGTCGATGCCCAGCGGGCCGGCGACGCGCAGGATGTCGGCGAGCACCACCGGATCGATCGCGATCACGCCGTCGACCTTCGTGCCGGTCGCGGCGAGCAGGTCCGAGAACATGCGCGCCGACGTCGGGAAGTCCGGCGTCATCGTGTAGTTCTGCGAGTAGCCGGCGAACTCGCCGTAGTAGAGGTCGAGGGTCTCCTGCGGCAGGTCGGTGAAGACGCGTCCGCCGAGCCCCGCATCGATGAACGTCGACGAGCTGAGCTGTCCGACGAGCGTGATGCGGCCGTCGTCCGCGCGCATGAGTGCGGATGCCGCGGCATTGCCGCCCGTCGCACGGATCTCGGCGTTGTTCTGGAACAGCACGAGGTACGTGCGAGGCCCGCTGTCGCCGGCGAGCTCGAGCGCCGGTGGGAGCACCTGCTCGATCGTCCGCAGCAGAGGAGCGCCCTGATCGATGACGTCGAGCACCTGGCCGACGGCATCCGACACGATCGGCACGAGCGCACCGCGGTCGATGCCGGCCACGTGCTCTTCGGCTTCGGCGAAGGCGGCGTTGATGGTCGGCAGCACCGCGATGACCTCGCGGAACGGCTCGAGGTCGAACCCGCCCCCCTCGAGGCGGATCCTGTCGATCTGCGCGACCCCGAGCACATCGATGCTGGCGGGCAGCGCATCGCGCACGAGGATGTGGGTGGCCTCGGTCGCCCCGCGGACCGCCGCGACGTTCTGGCCGACCCACGGCACCCAGGTCGCGGCATCCCACAGCGGGCCCTGCACCGTGCGGTCGGCACTCGACGTGTGGACCAGGATGTCGGCGGCGGCCGCCTGGAACGCTTCGGCGTCGCCCGCGCGCACGAGCGCCGGGACCTCGGCCATTCCGTCGCGCGCGGCCTCGAGATCGTCGCGCACCGAGAACGCCTCGCGGGCGAAGGCCGCCCCGGCGAACCCGACGGCGACGAGGATGATCAGCAGGACGCCGAGGATGCCGACGACCCACGGCCAGACGCGACGCCGCCGGCGCCGCTCACGGCGCTCGACAGGCGTCTCCAGCAGATCATCCAGGGAGTCGGGCACCCCAGGATCCTAACGACGGCGACGGGGAAACGGCCGTGAGGATCCCCCACGGCGGCAGGTTGTCGTCTAGTCGTTACCGATGGCGCCGTCGACGTTGTCGCGCACGTCGTCGACGGTGCCGTGGAACTGCTCGGGCGCGACCTTCTTCACGAAGTCGGCCGCGGCGTCGAGCACGTTGTCGCTCACGTCCTCGGCCTGGTCGGACTTGATCACGTCGTCGATCTTGTCCTTGTTCTGGTCGAGGAAGTCCTTGCCCTGATTGACGAGGTCGTCGATGCCCATGTGTCCCCCTTGAGGTGTCCCCTCCATCCTGCCGACGCGCGTCGCCGAGGTCAACGAACGCGGCGGCGATGCCTCCGGTTCGGGAGGAAACCCCGGACTCGGGAGGATGCCTGCGGCGCAGGAGTCCTCCCGAAGTCCGGTCCTCCTCCCGAACCCTCTGGGTGTCGCCTCCTCCCCAAGCGCAGGTTGGCGGCCGACCATCCCCAATCGCCTCTTCGTGCGCCGCTCCCCGCACCGATCGCGAGAGGGTGTGGATCGTGGACGAGAAGTCGGACCTGTGGCGCACCCTCGCCGCGCACTCCGGGGTCGCACCTGTACAGGCACTGCTGCGGTCCGGGCACCGGCGCGCGGTCATCGACCGCATGCGTCGGAGCGGCGAGCTGATCCCTGCGCGGCGCGGGTGGGTCGCTCTGCAAACGGCGGACCCGCTGCTGATCTCGGCCGCACGGCACAACGTCGTGGTGACGTGTGTCACGCAGGCCGAACGGCGAGGCCTGTGGGTGAAGGATGCCGCATCCGAGCCCCACGTCGGGGCGAGCCCGCACTCGGGGCACGCCACCGCCGGGCCGGCGCGCATCCATTGGAGCAAGCCCGTGGTTCCGCGGCATCCGCACGCGCTCGTCGACCCCATCGAGAACGTGCTCGTCATCGTGGCGCGCTGCCAGCCCTTCGAGGCCGCCCTCACGATCTGGGAATCGGCGCTGCGACAGGGGCTCGACGATCGGGCCACCCTCGCCCGCTACCCACTGCCGCCGGCAGCACGAGAGCTGCTCGACGCGGCGG
>JAUHVN010000268.1 GCA_030425055.1 Actinomycetes bacterium
GGGCGGGACATTACGCAAGACATTGGGCAGGACACTAGGCAGGACATTGGGCGAGACATGGCGCCGCAGAGGCGGTTGCATGGTGCGAGAGTTTGGGTCGCGACGGGCGTCGCGAAGCGGCGGATCGTGGCGGGCGTGGCATCCCACGGGATGCGTGGCAGCATGCACGACGCCCACCACCCGTCGCGGTAGATGCCGCGGTTGCCGTAGATCTCGAAGTACTGGTGGGTGTGACGCTCGGGCGCGTCGGCGTCGGTGAAGGCGTACGCGAAACTCGTGCCCGCCATCGGCTGCTGTGCGATCCCGTCGACCGTGTCGGGTTCGGGGATGCCCGCGACATCGAGGATCGTCGGTCCGACGTCGTTGACGTGCGTGAACTGCGTGCGCACGTCGCCCCACCCCTCGAACCCTGCGGGCCACCGCACGACCATGGGGTTGCGGGTTCCGCCCAGGTGCGACGCGACCTGCTTGCCCCACGCGAACGGGGTGTTTCCCGCCCACGCCCACGCGGCCGAGCAGTGCGGGGCCGACTCCGGCGACCCCCAGCTCTCGAGCCCGCCGTGCGCCTCGATGAGCCCGAGCTGCTGTTCGGCGGTCAGCGGGATGCCGTTCTGCATCGTGAGCTCGTTGAACGAGCCCGTCAGCGTGCCCTCGAGCGAGGCGCCGTTGTCGCCCCAGATGTAGATGACCAGGGTGTCGTCGAGCTCGCCCATGCGCTCGACCTCGTCGAGCAGGCGGCCGACGTGGTGGTCGGCGTTCTCCTGGAAGCCGGCGTAGACCTCCATCTGCCGTGCGTACAGCGCGCGTTCGTCGTCGCTGAGCGAGTCCCACTCGGGGAAGACGCCGTTGCGTTCGCTCAGCACGGTGTCGGCCGGGATCACGCCGAGCTGCTTCTGCCGCGCGACGGTGCGCTCGCGGTAGGCGTCCCAGCCGTCGTCGAACTGCCCGCGGTAGCGGGCGGACCACTCTTCGGGCACCTGGTGCGGAGCGTGGGCGGCACCGGTGGCGTAATAGAGGAACCATGGCTTGTCGGCATCGTGCGCGCGCGTGCCGTGCAGCCACTCGATCGCCCGGTCGGTGAGCGCCTCGGGCAGGTAGTACGACCGGTCGGCGGGGCCGCCGTGCACGCCGTCGACCGAGTTGTTCTCGACGATGAGCGGGTCGTACTGACCCGACTCGCCGCCGAGGAAGCCCCAGAAGTAGTCGAAGCCCCAACCCCCGGGCCAGCGGTCGAACGGGCCGGCGGGGCCCTGCTGTGCGCTGGGGGTGAGGTGCCACTTGCCGATCGCCGCCGTGGCGTAGCCGTTGCGCTGCAGGATCTTCGGGAAGGGCGCGCAGTCACGCGGCAGTACGGCCGAGTACCCCGGGAACGGCCCGGGCAGCTCGCCGACCGACCCGAAGCCGACGCGGTGGTGGTTGCGCCCCGTGAGAAGCGATGCGCGCGTGGGCGAGCACAGCGCCGCGGTGTGGAAGCCGGTGAACCTCAGCCCGTCGTCGGCCATGCGCTGCAGGGCGGGTGTCGCGATCGGCCCGCCGAACGTGGATGCCTGGCCGAAGCCGGCGTCGTCGATGAGGACGAGGAGGACGTTCGGGGCGCCCTCCGGGGGTCGGACATCGCCGACGATGCCCCAGTCGGGGACGGCGCCGGCGAGCGTGCGGGCAGCGGCACCCGAGAAGCGGGGGTCGCGGATCGGCAGGTGGCGCCGGTCGATCGCGGGTTGGGACATGGCAGTGCCTTTCGACGTCATTCGGGTCGGACGGTGACGAGATCCTGACGGGGCAGCGCCAGCTCGCGAACGATCAGGGTGATGCACGCGGTGACGGGCACCGCGACGAGGGCTCCCAGCAGCCCGGCGAGCGCCGCGCCCAGGAGGGCGCCCACGAGCACGAGGATGCCGGGCACTGCGATCGTGCGGCCCATGAGCCGCGGAGTGAGGACGTACGACTCGATCTGCATGTACGCGAGGTAGACGAGCGCGAACACGAGAGCGGCGACGGGATCGGAGAACAGCGCGAACGTCGTGCCGATCACCCAGAACAGCACCGACCCGACGACCGGGACGAGCGTGACGAGGAAGGCCACGAACCCCAGGAGCAGCGGGTAGGGGAGCCCCAAGAGCAGGAAGGTGACGAAGACCACGCTGGAATTGAGGGCGCCGAGGATCACCATGGTCATCACGAAGCCGCCCATCGACTCGGTCATCGTCTCGGTGAGACTGCGCACGGTCGGCCGCACGTAGGCGGGTGCGAAGCGGTAGAAGGTGTGCTTCATCGCTTCGAGTGACGCGAGGAAGTAGATCGTGAGGGCGAGCACGACGATGGTGCTCGACAGCCCGCCGATGATGCCGGATGCCGCGTTGAGCAGTCCGCCGCTGAGGGCGAGCAGGTTCGCGGGATCGGACAAGAAGCCGGAGATCGCGGTCGCCACCGTCTCGGCGTCCGTGCCAAGGGTCGAGGTCGCCGTCTGGAACCACGCGGTCTGCGTCAGGTCGCGCATCACGTCGGGGATCGACTGCGACAGCGCGATCACCTCCGCGATGACGCGGGGCACGACCACCCCCAGCACGACACCGGCCACGGCGAGGAACGCGATCAGCACCAGCGCGATCGCCCAGCCCCGAGGCATCCGCCGGCGTTCGAGCCATCGGACGGCCGGATCGAGGCCGAGCGCGATGAACAGCGCCAGCACGAGGGACACCAGAACGCCTGCGACCGAGACGACGGCGGCGCCGATCGCGAGGGCGAGCAGGACCCCGATGGTGATGAGGAAGCCGCTGGAGATCGGATGCGTCGGATCGACGCGCAGGGTGCGGCGCGGGCGACGGGTCGGTGCGGGTTCGGTCGGCACTTCCGCCGCGGCGTCGTCGTCGGGGGCATCCGCGATGTCCATCGCGTGCTCGATCGTCATGGTCTTCGTCCTTCGAAGTGAGCGGACCGGGACCCGGATCGCCCGGGCCCCGGTGCGGGTCAGGCGAGCGCCTTGGCCTTGAGGGCCTGATACTCGTCGGCGGTGATCGATCCCGCGGCGAGCAGCTCGCTCGCCTTCGCGATCTCGTCGCTCGCGCTGCCGCCGGCGACCGAGCGGATGTAGCTGTCGGCGTCCTGCTGTGCGCGCGCCATGTGCGCGGCACTTCGCGCCGCCATGCCGCTGCCGCGGGCGATGAGGTAGACCAAGGCGGCGAGGATCGGAACGAAGATCAGGAACACGATCCAGACCGCCTTCCAGCCCCCGTGCAGGTCACGATCACGGAAGATGTCGGCGAAGATCGAGAACAGCACCATCAGGTACGCGAAGAACACGTACGCCCACAGCAGCCAGACCAGGAAATCCCAGAATCCCATCGGATTCCTTTCACGTCGATGACGCCGCGGGTTCGGCGTCGATCCAGCGTGGCGCGCGGTCCGCATCAGGGGATCACCCCCGGAGGGTGATCTTCGCGGGCCGGCGTCCGCGCATGCGCAAGAGCAGCTGACGCGTGCCGACCGATGAATGCCGGAAGTGCGGGGTGGCCGGTGGTCCGGCGCACCGCCGCGCGGCCGGTAGCGTATGTCCATGGCGAAGGCGACACGGCGGGGGATCGCCGCTGTCGTCACCGGCCTCCTGCTGCTGGGCGCCGGAGCGGGCGTCGGCGTCGTCGTCGAAGACGCCCTGGGCCTCAGCTACTCGCCCGCCGACCCGATGCAGTCCGCTCCGGTCGCGGCGCCCGAGATCGGCGAGCCGGTGCTCCCGCCGGAGTTCACCGAGGTCACCGCCCCCGACTCGGCGGCGATCGAGGTCGCGCTCGAGGAGTTGACGGATGCCGCAGCCGCGGCATCCGGAACCGACGGCGAGGCCACGCTCACGGTCGAGGTCGCCTCCCCGACCGCCGCCGGCGACGACGCGTACGCGCTGAGCGGCGCTCCCACCGAGCTGCGGATCGAGGCCGCCACCGAGGTCGGCGCGACCCGCGCGATCTACGACCTCGCGAGGCAGATCCGGGCCGTTCGGTCGATCGACGAGCTGCTCGGCGCGAACGCGGCATCCGCTCTGCCGCTGCGCATGACCGACCTCGGCGCAGTCGGGGTCACCCCCGACCCGGCCGCGTACGAGGCCGGCACCGACTACTCTCACGCGT
>JAUHVN010000269.1 GCA_030425055.1 Actinomycetes bacterium
CGACGAGCAGGTCAAATACGCGAACTTCGCGATCCGCGGCAAGCTCGTGCGTCCCATCGTCGACGAGCAGCTCGAACCCGCGCTCGCCCTGAAGCCCACGCACCTGTCGTTCAACGGCGGCGGCAACGACATGCTGCGGCCGCGCACCAGCATCGCGCACATCGTGGGCGCGTTCGAGCAGGTGCTGCGGCGCTGCGACGAGGAGGGTGTCACCCTCATCCTGCTCTCGGGGGCGAATCCGTCGCCGCAGCTGCCGCTCGGGCGCGTCATCCAACGGCGGGGCGATGAACTGTCTCGCGCGGTCACGGGCGTCGTCGCCGATCGCCCCGACGTGGTGCGTGCGCTGAACTGGCCCGACCGCGAGCTCTCGACGCCTCCGTACTGGTCTGAGGATCGGCTGCACATGAATTCCCGCGGTCACCACCGTGTGGCCGCGAGAGTCCTCACCGCGCTCGGCGTCGAGCCGCCGACCGCGTGGTGGTCGCTACCCGAGCTGCCGATCGTCGAGATGGGGGCCCGCGCGTACTACCGTGATCATCTCGGTCCGTGGGTGCGCCGACGGCTCACCGGCACCTCTTCGGGAGACGGGCGCGAGCCCAAGTTCGCGACGTGGACCTCCGTCGCGCCTCAGCCGCTCGGCGGCGAGACGCGATAGGTCAGCTCGGCGAAGGCACCGGCGCGGTTCACCTCTGCGAGCTGGAGCCGATCAGCACCGAGCCTGCGGGGGAGCAGCGGCTTTCCCGAACCGAGCGTCGCCGGTGCCACCGAGACCTGGATCTCGTCGAGCAGGCCCGCATCGGCGAACTGGCCGGCGAGGTCGCCGCCGCCGACCACCCACACATCGCGATCGCCCGCGGCATCCCGGATCTGAGGCCAGTGCGACGCGACCTGGCCGGTCGCGAACCGGATGTCGGCACCGGGCACGACCGGCAGCGTACGAGACGTGAAGACCCACGTCGGCCGCGCGCCGTAGTACTCCGGCCACCTCTCGGGGTGCGCGACGAGGTCCTCGTGCTCGAGGACCCACTCATAGGTGGACGACCCCTGGACGAGCACGCCGATGCCGTCGAGGAAACGCGCGAACCCGTCGCCGCCGCCTTCACCGCCCGGGACCGAGAACAGCCAGTCCAACGAGTCGTGGTCGTCGGCGAGGTAGCCGTCGGGGTGGTGGCGGTGTAGAAGATCACGCGAGGCATGCGCACACGCTAGCCAAGCCCTCGGACAGCCGCGTCAGAGTGCTCCGGCGCGGCGCACCGCCTCGGCTGCGACCCCGACCCCGTCGCGTGCGCAGTCGACGGGGGAGGACCCGGTCACCGCAGCGGCGAGGTACCCGGCGGCAAAGGCGTCTCCGGCGCCGGTGGTGTCGACGACGCGGTCGATCGCCGCCACCGCGACCTCGGCCGTGCGCCCGCGGTGGGTGACGGCGACGGGCGCGGCGCCGCGCTTGACGACGACCGCGGTGTCTTCGGCGAACTCGATGCCGAGCTCGGCCGCGAGGCCCGCCTCGTCGGCGTTCGCGAAGACGACGGCGGGCGCGAGTGCGGCGATGAGGTCGCTGATGACGGCCGCACCGAGATGACGCATCGCCGCGACGCTCGACAGGTCGAGGCTGACGGGCACCGCAGCGGCGGTGGCGGCATCCCGCAGGACCTTCGCCGACGACACGAAGCCGTACAGCGGCAGATGCAGCCACTGGGCGTCTTCGAGCCAATCCGGTTCGATGCGCTCGAGTTCGGCCGACGCGCCGCGGTCGGTGACCATCGTGCGCTCGCCCTCATCGTCGACGAGCACCACGATCGTGCCCGTCCTGCCGCCGCGCTGCACGTGGGCCTCCGCACCGGTCGCGCACAGCTGCGCGACGAGGGCGTCGCCGAGGGTGTCGTTGCCGACGCGGCCGATGAAGCGGGAGGGATGCCGCGACGCCGCGGCGGCGGCGACGTTCGCCGCGCTACCGCCCCGGGTGAGCCGCACTTCGGCGGTGTTGTCGGTGCCGCGCTCGAGTGCACCGGCGCCGAGCACGACGATGTCGGCGATCAGATCGCCGATGGTCACGATCATCCGAGTGCGCCCAGTGCGCGGGCGATCTGCGCGCCGAGGTCGACGTTGCCCTGATACACCGCGACGTTGACATCGAGGCTGCGTCCGGCCGTCTCGCGCTGCACGAAGTCGAGCAGGAACGGCGTCGTATCGTGTCCGCTCACACCCGCGCGCTCGGCCTCGGCCAGCGCCCGCGCGAGCACCTCGTCGTGGAGCTCGGGCGGAAGCTGCTCGTCGGCCGACACGGGGTTCGCCACGAGCAGCGCCGACACGATGCCGAGCGCGTCACGGGTGAGTGCCATGCGCGCGATCTCTTCGGGGGAGTCGGCCGCGTACTCGATGTCGTGACCCGAGTCGGCGATGTAGAAGCCGGGGTAGTCGGTCGTGCGGTAGCCGACCACCGCGAGGCTCAGGGTCTCGAGCCGCTCGAGCGTCAGCGGGATGTCGAGGATCGACTTCACACCGGCGCTCACCACGACGATCGGCAGCGCGGCGAGCGAGGGCAGGTCCGCCGACTCGTCGAAGGTGTGGGACGCCTCGCGGTGCACGCCGCCGAGGCCGCCCGTCGAGAACACCCGGATGCCGGCGGCGTGGGCGAGGTGCGCGGTCGCAGCGACCGTGGTCCCCGCGCTGAGGCCCTTGACCGCGACGACGGCGAGGTCGCGGACGCTCGCCTTCACCGCGGCATCCGAGGTGGACAGACGCTCGATCTCGTCGAGTGACAGGCCGACCGTCGGCACGCCGTCGACCACGCCGATCGTGGCCGGGACGACGCCCGCCTCGCGCACGCGTCGATCGGCGTCCAGCGCTACTTCGAGGTTGCGGGGGCGGGGGAGTCCGTGCGTGAAGATCGTCGACTCGAGGGCGAGCACCGGCCGTCCCTCGCCGACCGCCTCGCGCACCTCGTCCGAGACCCGGATCGCGTCCATGATTTCCTCCCGCCGTTCCGGCCGCATCAAGACTACGACGGTGGTGGGATGCCTCGGGCCAACGCCGCTGAGCACATTGTGCGGTCACGTGTCAACCCCTCGCGCAGAGTGCCCCCGTCCGTGTCATTCTGCTGGGCGAGGCGCTCCCGGCGCCCGCTTCAGGGGAGCGGATGCACCCCGGAAAGGACACCCCCGCATGAGCATCGGAGCTGGAATCGTACTGATCGCCATCGGAGCGATCCTCGCGTTCGCCGTGAACGTCGAGACCGAGTTCGTCAACCTCGACATGATCGGCTACATCCTGATGGGCGCGGGAGTGGTGGTGCTGATCATCGGCATCGTGCTGCTGGCCCGACGCCGTCAGGTCGACTCGGTGGCCCGCACGACGGATTCCGCCGGCAACGAGCAGGTCACGCGCCGCACGACGAGCTCGACCGACGACGCCGCCGGACTCTGACCGGCGAGAGATCATTCGAGGGGCGGGGCCGCGAGGCTCCGCCCCTTCGATGTGCGGGGAGCGCAGCATCCGCCCTGTGAACTTGAACTGACATAATGTGCATTATCGGCAATAGCCTCTGACGTACGCGGGTTGCACCGCGTGGGACCGCGTACAGAACGACGGAGATGCGCAGAAACGGATGCCGCGCGCCGGCGGGCATCCGTCGACGTGCGCATCTCCGCGATCCTGCGCGTCGGCGACGCGCCGACCTGGTTGCGACACACGACGACACCGCGGCGGACGGTACCGTCCGAGCGCTAGACTCTTCACGGCAGTTCCCAGGAAACTCTCAGAAAGGCCTCCCATGACCACCGAATCCGCTGCGGAGAAGTCCGCGGTCAACGGCATCCGGACGGCGCTCGGCGTCGGCGGCGTGCTCGCCGTCATCGTCGGCATCCTGATCCTCGTGTGGCCGGGCAAGACCGCGATGGTCGTCACGGCCATCATCGCGATCTACGCGATCGCCGCCGGCCTGGTGTACGCCGGTCTCGGAATCTTCTCCAAGTCCAAGGGCGGCTGGTCGCGCGTCGGCCACATCGTGCTCGGAGTGCTGTTCGTCATCGCGGGCGTCGTCGCGTTCCTCAACCTCGGCGCCGCCACCGCGTGGCTCGCCATCTTCGTCGGCATCCTCGTCGGA
>JAUHVN010000270.1 GCA_030425055.1 Actinomycetes bacterium
GGGCGGCGTGGCGCGCATGAGCGACCCCGACCTCATCGATGACATCATCGCGTCGGTCTCGATCCCCGTGATGGCCAAGGCGCGGATCGGCCACTTCGTCGAGGCCCAGGTGCTTCAGGAGCTCGGTGTGGATTACATCGACGAGTCCGAGGTGCTCTCACCCGCCGACTACGTCAACCACATCGACAAGTTCGGGTTCACGGTGCCGTTCGTGTGCGGCGCCACCAACCTCGGCGAGGCGCTGCGCCGCATCAACGAGGGCGCCGCGATGATCCGTTCCAAGGGCGAGGCCGGTACCGGCGACGTGTCCGAGGCCACGAAGCACATCCGCAAGATCTCGGGTGAGATCAACCAGCTCCGATCGATGACCAAGGACGAGCTGTACGTCGCCGCCAAGGAGCTGCAGGCGCCCTACGAGCTCGTCGCAGAGGTCGCCGACACCGGCAAACTGCCGGTCGTGCTGTTCGTCGCGGGCGGCGTCGCCACCCCGGCGGATGCCGCGATGATGATGCAGCTCGGCGCCGACGGCGTGTTCGTCGGCTCCGGCATCTTCAAGTCGGGGAACCCGGCACAGCGCGCTGCGGCGATCGTCAAGGCGACCACCTTCTACGACGACGCGAAGGTCGTCGCCGAGGTGTCGCGCGGTCTCGGCGAAGCGATGGTCGGCATCAACGTCGCCGATCTCGCCGCTCCGCATCGCCTGGCCGAGCGCGGCTGGTAGCCGGTGGCGGCCCGTCCGCACATCGGCGTCCTGTCGCTGCAGGGCGACGTGCGCGAGCACGCCCGCGTCCTCAGCGACCTCGGCGCCGACGTCGAGCTCGTCCGGCGGCCGTTCGAGCTCGCCGCCGTCGAGGGGCTCGTCATCCCCGGCGGCGAGTCGAGCGTGATGGACAAGCTCGCGCGTGCGTTCGGCATGCAGCAGCCCGTGCGCGATGCCATCGCCGCGGGCATGCCGATGTACGGCACGTGCGCGGGCCTCATCATGCTCGCCGATCGGATCACCGAGGGCATCGCGGGGCAGGAGACGTTCGGGGGACTGGACGTCACTGTGCGCCGGAACGCCTTCGGCAGCCAGGTCGACTCGTTCGAGACCGACCTGGACGTGCCCGTGCTGGGTGAACCGCCGGTGCACGCCGTGTTCATCCGCGCGCCGCTGGTCGAGCAGACCGGCGACGGGGTCGAGACGCTCGCCGCGCTCGACGACGGACGCGTCGTCGCGGTGCGTTCCGAGGCGCTCATCGGCACCTCGTTCCATCCCGAGGTCACCGGCGAGCATCGATTCCATCGGCTCTTCCTCGACACGGTCCGTTCCGCCTGACGCACCGGCGTCCGCACCGACTACATTCGAACGCATGGCGATCAATGACTGGTGGACGGATCGCCCCGAGGAGCGCTACTGGATGATCGCTCCCTCGGGCGGCGTCGTCGGCGACGCGCTGTCCGCGCCGAAGTCCTCGGACGAGCGGCGCTTCGAGTGGTCTCACGAACTGGTGAGCGCCACCGAGCCCGGCGACACGCTCTTCGTGTGGGACCGCACACTCTCGGTGCCCGGCATCGCGGCCTGGGGACGCGTCCTCGGCCCACTGGGCGAGGAGACGCGCGATCGCAGGGGCGAGCCGATGGCGCACTGGCGGATGCCGGTGTCGGACACCCTCCGCCTCGCCACGCCTATCTCGCTGTCGGCGCTGCGCCGCATCGGGGGCGAGATCGTCGCCATCCGCGACGAGGTCGAGTCGTGGACCGAGGGGCCCGTGTACTTCCCGTTCATCGGCGCCGCCGACACCCTCGTGCCCGCCCCGGCGTACCTCTCCAAGGTGCCGCGCGATCTCGTCGCCCTGCTCTCGTCGCGCTTCGGCTTCGAATTCGCGCTCTGATCGCGCCGGTAGACTCGACGGCATGTCCGGCCACTCCAAGTGGGCGACGACCAAGCACAAGAAAGCCGTCATCGACGCGCGCCGTGCCAAGTCGTTCGCCAAGCTCATCAAGAACATCGAGGTCGCCGCGAAGCTCGGCGGTGCCGATCTCGCAGGCAACCCGACCCTGTACGACGCGGTCCAGAAGGCGAAGAAGACCTCCGTCCCCAACGACAACATCGACCGCGCGATCAAGCGCGGCGCGGGGATCTCGGGCGACGCGGTCGAGTACCAGACGATCATGTACGAGGGCTACGGCCCGAACGGCGTCGCGCTGATGATCGAGTGTCTCACCGACAACCGCAACCGCGCCGCCGCCGAGGTGCGCACGGCGCTCACCCGCAACGGCGGCACCCTCGCCGACCCGGGCAGCGTCGCATACAACTTCACGCGGAAGGGAGTCATCGTCGTCTCGGGCGAGGACACCTCAGAGGACGATGTGATGCTCGCGGTGCTGGACGCCGGCGCGGAAGAGGTCGAACCCCACGCCCAGGGCTTCGAGGTCATCACCGAGGCGACCGACATGGTCGCGGTGCGCACGGCTCTGCAGGACGCCGGCATCGACTACGAGTCGGCCGACGTCGAGTTCGTGCCGAACCTCAAGGTCGAGATCGACGCCGACACGGCGCGCAAGATCTTCCGCCTCATCGACGCGCTCGAGGACTCGGACGACGTGCAGAACGTCTTCTCGAACTTCGACCTCTCGGCCGAGGTGCAGGCCGAGCTCGAGGACGACGAGTAGCGGCATCCGGGCGCGCCTGAGCGTGCCGAACGGACCCGTCGCCTACCGTGACGGGGTGACGACTGCGCGGCGCGGAACGGTGAGGGTGCTCGGGATCGATCCCGGCCTCACCCGTTGCGGCGTCGGCGTCGTCGACGTCGCGGCCGACAGATCGGCGACGCTGGTGCATGTCGGTGTCGTGCGCACGGATCCGACCGCTGCGATCGAGGCCCGTCTGGCGGCGATCGCCGCGGGCATCCGCACCGTCATCGACGACCATCGTCCGGCGGTCGTCGCCGTCGAGCGCGTCTTCGCGCAGCACAATCGCCAGACCGTCATGGGCACCGCCCAGGCCAGCGGCATCGCGCTGCTGGTCGCGGGGGAGCGCGGCCTGCCGGCGGCGACCCACACGCCGACCGAGGTCAAGGCGGCGATCACCGGCTACGGTGCGGCCGACAAGCGCCAGGTCCAGGCGATGATCGCGCGCATCCTCCGGCTCGAAGAGGCACCCAAACCCGCGGATGCCGCGGACGCGCTCGCGCTCGCACTGTGCCACGCGTGGCGCCGCGGACCGGGGGTCGCGTCGACGACCGTGTCGACCCCCGCCCAGCGTGCGTGGGCCGAGGCCGAACGGCTCGCCCGGCGTTGAGCGTGTCGCTCGAACAAAACTGCGAAACGCTCCGTAGGCTCGACGCATGATCTCCTCGGTGCGCGGCACGGTGCTCCACCTCGATTCGGACTCCGTCGTCATCGATGTGGGCGGCGTCGGGCTCTCGGTCGCCGTCACCCCCGCGGTCTCGCGCTCGCTCCACGTGGGCGACACCGCGATGCTGCACACGAGTCTGATCGTGCGTGAGGACGCGCTCTCGCTGTTCGGCTTCGCGACGCGCGACGAGCTGACGGTCTTCACGCTGCTCCTCGGGGTCACCGGGGTCGGGCCGAAATCGGCGCTCGGCGTGCTCGCGGGTCTCACCGTGGCGCAGATCGCCGAAGCCGTCGGCGACGACGATGACGCGCCGTTCCGCCGCGTGTCGGGGATCGGGCCGAAGACCGCGAAGCTCATCGTCGTGCAGCTGGCCGGAAAGCTCGCCCCGGTCGCGGTGACCACGTCGCCGACCTCGAACGGCGGCGGGAGCGCCGTGCACGACCAGGTGACCGTCGCGCTCGTCGGTCTCGGCTGGTCCGAGCGCACCGCGGCCGAGACCGTGGCGTCCGTGGCGGCCGACGCCTCCGACGCCGACCGCGCGTCGGTGCAGGCGCTTCTGCGCCTCACCCTCGCCGTGCTGGGCCCCGCGAGGAAGGAGCCCGCCGGTGGATGAGCATCGCGAACCCGGCGAGGCGATCGACGAGACCGAGCTCGCGATCGAGGGCGCGCTGCGGCCGACATCCCTCGCCGAGTTCGTGGGCCAGCAGAAGGTGCGCGGGCAGCTGCAGCTGCTCCTCGACGCCGCACGCA
>JAUHVN010000271.1 GCA_030425055.1 Actinomycetes bacterium
CTGGGGAATGGGGGCCGCCGTCTTCACGCGCGAGGGGCACGCGCAGTGGGCGCTGAGCCTCACCGGTGTCGAGTTCCGCTTCGGGGCCGACCGCCTCGCCGACCTCGGCCGCACGCTCCTCGCCCACGCGCACCAGCTCACGACCCGCATCGCCGCAGGGCGCTGACGCCGCGCGCCGGCCGCTGGCGCGCCACAGCGTCGGAGAACGCCGCACTGCAGGAGCCCACGGCCACATCGCGTCCTGCGCTGTGGCGATCTCCTGCGCTGTGGTGTCCGCTCAGTTCGCGACGACGTGCCCCGCCCTCGCGAGCTCGTCGCGCACGACCTCGGCGACGACGTCGGCGCCGGCCGGCGACATCACGATCGTGTAGTGGTTGAGGTCGTCGACGCGCTCGTGCACGAGGGCGGGCTGGGCGGCGAGCACCCGCTCGAGGTACTCGGGCGCGTAGAGCCCGGGCGGCTCGTCCTGCAGACCGCGCGGTGCCGTGAGCACTCGGGTCGGATGCCGCAGGCCCGCGAGCGCGTCGACCAGCAGCGTGCCGGTGTTCATGTCGACGGTGTCTTCGGCGGTCGTCTCGTAGCTCGTCGCCGGACGCAGCCGGCCCGCGCCGTCGGGCACGAGGTCGTACTCGATGTAGCGCTCGAGCTCGGGCGTCCAGGCCTCGCGGAACGCGGGGTGCGCGCGCCAGAACTCCAGGTACTCGGCCGGGTCGTCGAACCGCATCGACAGGCGTGCGGCGGTGGGGCCGAGGATGCCGGCGACGAGCGCGTCGGCGTCGAGACCGCCGGGCACGTCGAGCGGCAGTCCGCCGTCTACGAACACCAGCCGCGCGACGCGGTCGGGGTGCAGGTGGGCGAACGCGAGGGCGACGAACGCACCCATCGAGTGCCCGACCACCACGATGCGGTCGATGCCGAGCGCGTCGAGGGCCGCCGCGAGGTCGTCGGCGTGCGCGCGCATGCCCGCCGGTCCCTCCAGGGCGTTGCTGGCGCCGCGGCCGCGGAGGTCGGGGGCGATCGCGCGCACGCCGGGCAGCCGGTCGACGACGAACGGCCACGCGAGGTGCGAACTGGTCACGCCGTGGATGAGGAGCACGTCGGCGGTCGCGGCATCCGTCGGATCCCACACGGCGACGCGCAGGTCGCCGCCGCTCACGGGCACGTCGATCGTGCGATACGTGTGGCCGGTCATCGCGCTGTCCACCCGCCGTCCATGGTGTAGCTCGCGCCGGTGACCATGCCCGCGGCATCCGAGGCGAGCCAGCCCGCGAGCGAGGCGACCTCGTCGGCCTCGACGAGCCGCTTGATCGCGGTCTCGGTGAGCATGATCTTCTCGACGACTTCCTCTTCGGGGATGCCGTGCACACGAGACTGGTCGGCGATCTGCTTCTCGACGAGCGGCGTGCGGACGTAGGCCGGGTTGATGCAGTTGCTCGTGACGCCGTGCGGCCCGCCTTCGAGGGCGGTGACCTTCGAGAGCCCCTCGAGTCCGTGCTTGGCCGAGACGTACGCCGACTTGAAGGCGCTCGCCCGCAGGCCGTGCGCGCTCGAGATGTTGATGACGCGACCCCAGCCGCGCTCGTACATCGTCGGCAGCGCCGCGCGGATCAGCAGGAACGGCGACTCGAGCATCAGCCGCAGCAGCAGGCGGAAGGCGTCGGGGTCGAACTCCTCGATGGGGCTGACGCGCTGGATGCCGGCGTTGTTGATGAGGATGTCGCAGTCGAGCGTGAGGTCGTCGAGCGCGGCGGTGTCGGACAGGTCGGCAACCCACGCCTCTCCTCCGACCTCGGCGGCGGCCGCGGCTGCGGCATCCGCGTTGAGATCTGCGACGGTGACGTGCGCGCCGCGGCGCGCGAACTCCCGGGCGCACGCGAGGCCGATTCCGCTGGCCCCTCCGGTGACGAGGGCGCGCTTGTCCGCGAGGTCGTGGTCGGTCATGACCGTCCGCCTTCCTGATCGTGCCGGGGTGCCAGCGCATTGTCGATGAACAGCGCCATCGCGTCGAACACCGCGGGGTCGAGTTCGGCCGGGGGCACGCCGTCGGCGTCGCGCTCCCACAGCAGGAACCGCATGCCGATGAGCTCGCCCATGCCCATGAGCGCCCACGCGGCGACGGCGGGGTCGAGTCGGGGGTCGACGTCGCCGGTCCGCTGCGCCGAGCGCAGCCCGGCCTCGTAGCCCTCGACGATGCGGCTGTAGTGCAGCTTCAGCACCTCGGGCGAGACGAACTCGGCTTCGCGCACCACGCGGTAGAGGGCGGGATGCTGCGCGGTGAAGCGGAAGAAGCCGGCGAACCCGGCGCGCTCGGCGTCCAGACGCGACGCGGCGCCCTCCATCGCCTCCGACATCGAGTGCCGCACCCGCCGGTTGAGGTCGATCACGAGCGCCTCGAAGATCGACTGCTTGCTGTCGAAGTACAGGTAGAACGTGCCGAGGCCGATGCCGGCGCGCTCGGTGATCTTGACGATGGACGCCTCGTGGTAGCCCTGCTCGGCGAACACCTCTTCGGCCGCTTCCAGCAGCCGACTCCGGGTCGCCTCGCCGCGCTTGGTCAGCGGCCTGCCCGTCGCGGGCGAGATCGGGGTGCCCTCGTCGTCGAGGACGTCACCGGGTGTGCTCATGGCGCACCTCCTCCATGAGGTCGCGGGCGCGCTCGCGCAGTCGCGCGCGCGCCACCTTCTCGATCGTCGACTTCGGCAGCGAGTCGACGAACTCCACGTGCACGGGCACCTTGAAAGCCGCGAGACCCCGCCGCGCGTGCGCGAGCACCTCGTCGGCCGACAGCGCGGCTCCGGCCGCGGGCACGACGAACGCGAGACCGCGCTCACCCCACACCGGGTCGGGCACGCCGACGACCGCGGCGGCGGCGATGAGCGGATGCCGCACCAGGACCTGTTCGACCTCGGCGGGCGCGACGTTCTCTCCGCCCGAGATGAAGATGTCCTTGAGGCGGTCGACGACGCGGTGCACGCCATCGGCGTCGCGGTGCACGAGGTCGCCGGTGCGCAGCCACTCCCCGTGCATCGCGCGGGCGGTGGCATCCGGATCGCCGAGGTAGCCGGCGAAGACGCTCGGCCCGCGCACCCACAACTCACCCGTGGCCTCGCCCTCGAGCGTGAGACCGGTCTCGGGGTCGGCGAGGCACACCGACACGTGCGGGTAGGGGCGGCCGACGGCGCCGGGATGCGTCGTCGCCTCGTCGGCGGTCAGGTGCAGCACGTTCGGCGCCGCCTCGGTCAGGCCGTAGCCCTGCGTGAGCGCGACGCCGCGGTCGGCCCACGTCTCGCGCAACCCGGCGGGCGTGGTGGCCCCGCCCACCAGCGCCAGGCGCAGCGAGCTCAGGTCTGCGGCGTCCCACTCGCGGTCGGCGGCCAGCAGCGCGTACTGCGTGGGAACGCCCATCATCGCGGTCACGCGGCGGTCTTCGATGAGCTGCAGCACACGGCCGGGCTGGAACGAGCGCTCGAGCACCACGGTCGCACCGGTCCACCACGCGAGCAGCGGCTGGCAGTTCCACGCGGCGACGTGAAACTGGGGCAGCATCGCGAGCACGACGTCGTCGCGCGTCAGCGGCAGGGCCTGGGCGAGCGCGAGGTTGTTCCAGAAGCAGTTGGCGTGCGTGAGCACCACGCCCTTCGGCGCAGCCTCGCTGCCCGAGGTGAAGATCACCAGCAGCGGGTCGTCGTCGCGCACGTGGCGTGCGGGCCGCGGTGCGCGCGAGGGGGGAACGGATGCCTCCACCCCCGTCGTGCCGAGTGGGGCGACGGGCGGCGCGACCGGCAGCGCGCGCAGCGCCTCTCCGGCGCCGGCCGCGTACTCGTCTTCGACCAGCACGAGCGACGCATCCGCTCGGCTCAGGATGCCCGACAGCTCGATGGGCGTGAGCCGCCACGACAGCGGCACGAACGCGATGCCCGACAGAGCGCACGCGAAGAACGCGACGACGTGGTCGGTCGAGTTGCCCGAGACGGTGGCGATGCGGTCGCCCGGTCCATAGCCGCCCGCGCGCAGGCCCTCGGCGAGCTCGGTCGCGCGGCGGGCCAGCGTCGCGTAGTCGACGGTGACGCCGCGGTCGTCGATGGCG
>JAUHVN010000272.1 GCA_030425055.1 Actinomycetes bacterium
CAGACCCCGTCGGGATCCACGGTGCCTCGCCGCCTCGTGGTGAGTGCCTACGTGTCCGCGGACGGGGTGTCTGAGGATCCGGTCGGGATGGAGGACACCGGTCTCGGCAACTGGACCGGCGGTGTCACCCGAGGACCGCGCGGCGACGCGATCGTGCACGAGGAGCTGTTCCGCAGCGACATCGTGCTGCTGGGTCGCCGCACGTACGACGGGTTCGCCGCGGTGTGGCCCGCGGTGACCGACGAGACGGGCTTCGCCGCACGGATCAACAGGATGCGCAAGGTCGTCGCATCCACCACCCTCGAACGGGCCGATTGGAACAACACCACCGTGAGCCGCGACGCCACCACCGACGTCGCCGCGCTGAAGTCGGAGGGCGGTGGGGACATCCTCGTCTACGGCAGCGCCCGGTTGGCCGGCGACCTGTTCCGCAGCGGGCTGGTCGACGAGGTTCACCTCATGATGTACCCGACCGTGTTGGGGCGGGGCGGCCGGCTCCTGCCCGCCGAGTGGGCGAGCCGGATGCATCTCGTCGGCGTCGAACAGCTCGGCGACGGCATCCTCGACATCCGCTATCGAATCGCACGCGACGGCGCCGGATGACGACCCAACGGGACAGCGTCAGCAGAGAGCGCCGCCGTCGGCGACCACGCGCCCGTCGTGGATCACGGTGCGGTCGGTGCTGCGATCCATCACCGCGCTGGTCACCGTCTCGCCGCGGAAGTCAACCTTTCGGCTGATCCGGGCGTCGAGACGAGCAGCGAGCATCGAAGGCGACATCGAAAGGACCTCTATGCGTCGCCTGTTCTCCGCCTCGTTCGTCTACCTGCTCACCGGAGTGCTGTCGGGGCTGTTCTACCGCGAGTTCACCAAGCTCCACGACTTCCCCGAGGGCAGCTTCACTCAGCTCGGGCTCGCCCACACGCACCTGCTCACGCTCGGCTTCATCGTGCTGCTGGTCGTACTCGCACTCGACAAGCTCTTCGGCTTGTCGGGCAGCCGGCTGTTCGGCTGGTTCTTCTGGCTGTACAACGCCGGTGTCGTGCTCACCTCGGCGATGCTGATCTGGCACGGCAGCCTCACGGTGCTGGGTCAGGATGCCGGCAAAGCCGTCGCGGGCATCGCTGGCACGGGCCACATCCTGCTGACGGCGGGGATGATCCTTCTCCTCGTGGCCCTCGGGCGGGCGATCGGCCGCGACCGCGCGGCGAGCGGTGCGCGTGCCGACACCGCTATCGTCGAGCAGTGACCGGCCCCCAGCCCACAGAAACCGCGCCCTCCCGTCGGGACTGGCTCGCCCTGGCGGTGCTGTCGGTCGGGCTCGGACTCATCGTCCTCGACGGCACGATCGTCGGCGTCGCTCTGCCCGACATCATCGCCGACCTCGGTCTCGACCTCACCGACGCGCAATGGGTCAACAGCCTCTACGCGGTGCTGCTCGCGGCGCTGCTGCTGTCGACGGGACGGCTCGCCGACCGATGGGGGCGCAAGCGGCTGTTCCTCGCCGGCATCGTGGTGTTCGTCGGCGGCAGCATCCTCGCGGCGATCGCGGATGCTGCGGCGCCGCTGATCGCCGCCCGCGCTGTTCAGGCGGTCGGAGCCGCCCTCATCATGCCGTCCACCCTGTCGACCGTGAACGCGGTGTTCCGCGGACCTCACCGTGCCGCGGCGTTCGGGGTGTGGGGCGCGGTCATTTCGGGCGCGGCGGCGATCGGTCCGCTCGCCGGGGGTGCGCTCACCCAGTGGGCGTCGTGGCACTGGATCTTCCTCGTCAACATCCCGCTCGGTGCGCTGGTGTTCGTCGCCGCGCTGCTGGTCGTCCGTGAGACCCGGGGCGGGAAGCCGCGCCCCGGCGCCGACGTCGACGGGGCGCTGCTGTCGGGCATCGGCTTCGGCGCGCTCGTCTTCGCGGTGATCGAGGGTCCCGACCTCGGATGGTGGAAGCCGAAGGACGACCTTCAGATCTTTGGGTGGGTGTGGCCGGCGGATGCCGCGATCTCGGCGGTGCCGGTTGCATTCGCCGTGGCTGCGACCGCTCTCACCCTCTTCGTCTTCTGGGAGCGGCATCGCGAGAAGGTGCAGAGGTCGGCGCTGCTCGACCTGCGGCTGTTCCTGCTTCCGACGTTCTCGTGGGGCAACCTCACCGCCGCGATGGTCGCCGTCGGCGAGTTCGCGATCATCTTCGTGCTGCCGCTCTACCTGATCAACGCGCTGGGCCTCGACGTCATGGGTGCGGGTCTCGTGCTCGGGGCGATGGCTCTCGGCGCGTTCCTCTCCGGCGCCGCCGCCCGTCATGTCGCCGCCCGGCTCGGGGCGCCGGGCACCGTCCTGCTGGGGCTGGGACTCGAGGTGGCCGGTGCCCTGGCGCTCGCTCTGCTGATCACCGGCACGACGTCGGGATGGCTCGTGGCCGTGCCCCTCGTCGTCTACGGCCTCGGCCTCGGGCTCGCCTCGGCTCAGCTGACCGGCACGGTGCTGCGCGACGTCCCCGTCGAGGTGTCCGGCCAGGGTTCGGCGACCCAGAGCACCGTTCGCCAGGTCGGCTCGGCCCTCGGCACCGCGTTCGCCGGCGCGGCGCTGTCGGTGTCGCTCGCGCTCACGCTGCCCGCGGCACTCGCCGACGCGGGCCTGTCGGGCAGCGCCGCCCACGAGCTTGCCGCGGCGACGCGCGACTCCGCCGGCACCACGATCGCGATGCTGCGGACGGAGGGGACCGCGAGTCCGCTGGGGGATCAGACCGCGACGGCGGTGACAGCCCTCGCCGACGGATTCGCCGATGGCACGCGGTGGTCGCTGCTGGTCGCGTCGGGCTTCCTGATGCTCGGTTTCGTCGGCGCGCTGCGCCTGCGCGGCGTCGCCGGACGGCGCAGGTCGTAGTGGGGCGGAGCCGGCGCGGGGCGCCGGCCGTCCCGGCCGTCGCGCCCGATGCCGACGGGCGGGTGCGCGGGTATCGGGACGGGCTTCGAGCTACGCGGCGTCAGCATGGCTCTGACATTCGATGCAGGCCGCCGCATGCGGCAGCACTTCCAGCCGCGCGGCCGGAATCTCGCGGCCGCACCCGGTGCAGCGGCCGTACGTGCCGGCATCCAGCCGGTTGAGGGCCGCCGTGATCTGCTCGACGAGCCGACGGTGGGATGCCGCGGTCTGGTACGCGATCGGGTCGACGGTGGGCAGTGCGCGCGGGCTGAGCTCGACGAGGATGTCCACCCGCTCCTGCAGCTGCTTCTCGAGCATGAGCCGCACGGCGTCGGTCTTGACGGTGGTCTGGCCGTCGTCGGAAATGTTGATGGTCATGACCTCTCCTGGAAATGAAAAACGCGCCGCAGATGCGACGCGCTGGTTGACCGGAACGACCCCTTCGGGCGAAGGGGTCTACGGCGGCGCAGCGCGCGAGGTGAGTCGGCCGCTGATGCCGGCGAACCGGGGCGGCAGCACCTCGTGACGTGCGCCTGCGATGTCCGCAGCGCACGTCACGACGGACGCGTCGGAAAGACGCTCCGAGGTGGCGTGGTACGACATCGAGATCATGGCCCTCACCATAGCCGAGCCCAGGAAAAAGGCAAGTCCGCGCGAACGGCTCACCCGCCGAGGGCCGGCGTCCTCCCCGGAGCCGTCCGTCGCTGGGTGAGCGCCTCGTACGCGGCGCCGATCCGCAGCAGCGGGGCGTCGTCGTAGGCGCGCCCGGCGAAGGTCAGCCCGACCGGCATCCCGATGTCGGCCATGGTGCCCATCGGCACCGTGACCGTCGGGATGCCGAGGTGCCGGACGGCGAGGTTGCCGTTGGAGACCCACACGCCGTTCGCCCACGCGAGCGCAGCGGATGCCTCGTTCACGTCGGCGTCCGCCGGACCGACGTCGGCGACGGCGGGGAACACCACGACATCGAGCTCGCGCTCATCCATCCACTGCTCGAGGTCGACGCGGCGGGTCTCTTCGAGACCGAGGAGACCCTCGGCGAGCTCGGGCATGCCGGTCCAGGGATCGACACCGGGGTGGGCGCGCACCCAGTCCGGGTACTCGGCGATGTCATCGTCGAAGCCGGTATAGCGATCGGGGAGCGCGCCGTCGGGATGCGGGAAGATCCG
>JAUHVN010000273.1 GCA_030425055.1 Actinomycetes bacterium
GCAGCGAGCGACTCGGGTTCACCGCCGACTTCTCCTCGACGATGCACAGCCTCTCGCCGCGCCTGCTCGGGACGCTGCGCCAGATGGGGATGCCCGAGAAGCACTTCTCCGTCATGGACGAGATCTGGCACGAGCCGACCCCGATGCACGTGCGCAACCAGAAGTTCGAGGACCACCTCTCGTCCGAGGGCGTCGACTTCCTCCGGTTCGGGCCCTTCACGCGACTCGCCTTCAACATGCACGGGCTCGTTCCGCCGGAGGAGTGGCTCGACATCATGCCGCAGATCTTCCACGTGCATGCGAAGTTCTACGACATCGACCTCGACGGCGATGAGCCGGCGATGGACATCCCCCGCATCGTGCGCCAGTTCGTCGAGGGCGGCTACCAGGGCCATCTCTCCAGCGAATGGGAGGGGCACGCGTTCCAGGACCTCGGCGAAGCGGACCCGATCGACCTCGTCAAGAAGCAGCACGCGCTCATGCGCCGTGCGATCGAAGAGACCGTGCAGGAGGACGCGCATGTCTGACACCACAACCACCGACGTCGACGCGCTCGCCGCCGAGGTCGCGAGCCTGCGCGAGCAGGTGGCCGACGCGCGGCGTCTCGCGCAGCGCGCCGAGGACCGCGGTCAGGTCGAGAACCTGTTCAACCGGTACATGCACCTGCACAACGCATTCCAGGACGAGCAGATCATCCCGCTGTGGGTGAAGGAGGGCACGCCCGGCATCCGGGCCCGCTACACCAACGCCGGTCAGTACACGACGTGGGAGAGCGTCACGCGCTACCACCGCGGTCGCCCGACCCCCGAGGGCAAGCTCATCCTGCATGCGACGACCACGCCGGTGATCGAGGTCGCCGGCGACGGCCGGACAGCGAAGGGCGTGTGGCTCATGGCCGGCACCGAGTCGGGGCTCACCGATCCCGAGGTCGCGAAGGCCTTCCCCGACATGTACTCGCCCGACGAGGTGCTCGGCAAGAAGGTCTGGGCCCACTGGGTGTGGTGCAAGTACGCGATCGACTTCCTCAAGCAGGACGGCGAATGGAGGTTCTGGAAGTTCCGCTGCTACGAGCTCGCCCGCGCCCCCTTCGAGGAGAACTGGGTGAGCTTCGGGCTCAAGAACCAGGGTGCCTTCGACCTCGATCTCATGTACTTCGGCGACGACGGGAAGCCGGTCTTCATGCCGCCCGCCGACGAGCCGGTGCCCAGCACGAACCACCCGTACAGCCCGACCACCGTTCAGAAGCTCGAGCCCGTGCCGCCGGTGCCGCACGAGTCGTTCGAGGACACGTTCAAGTAAGGACCAGGCCATGGCCACCCACAACTCCCTCTTCTCCGAGACCGACGTGCGTCGCACCGACAGCGGTATCGCGGTCGCGGTTCAGCTGCCGTGGTACCGCAGCCTCTGGCTCTCGGCCGTCGACGGCGTCGCCGCGACGGTCGACGGTGTCGAGATCCCGACGGAGAAGCTCCGGTTCGTCCTCGAGGGGCGGGAGTACCGCATCGAGGAGCTGCCAGAGCAGTCCGAGACGCTGTGGTTCGTCGCCGAGAAGCCCGAGGTGGTCATCGATCTCGGCCGCGCGCCGGACGCCGGCGAGAAGCTCACCGTCGAGGTCGTGCTCACGATGCGCCTGCTGTACATGCAGATCATGCCGGGCGCCGACGGCGGGCCCGGTCGCTATGTCACCAACCGCGTGCCGGTGGAGAAGGAGCTCGTCCTCGCATGACGGGCGACACCGTCGCGTCGAAGCTGCAGATTCTGATCCTCTCGGGGCACATGACCCGCGAGCACGACAACGAGTTCCGCAGCTTCCGTCTGCACAATCAGTGGCTGACGACGCTCGTCGTCTTCGAGGGCCGCGACGGGTACCACGACAAGGCGGAGGGCGTCGGGGCCGAGACGGATGCCGCGCTGCTGAAGTTCGTCCATGACGACGGCAAGGGGATCATCTGGTTCCACGGGTCCGCCGCCCAAGAGGACTCGTGGGGGTATCCCGAGGAGTACAACGTGATGCGGGGCTCGAAGCTCAGCGCGTGGGAGACGGGTCTGCGGCCTCGGCCGTGGGGCGAGGCGCAGCTGGACACGGTCGAGCCGCGGCATCCGATCACCGAGGGGATCAGTGCGCGGTGGACCGTCACGGGCGACGACATCCTCACGGGAGTCGAGATCTACGAGGGCGCCCGCGTGCTGCTCACCACCTACGACGATCTCGAGTCGTACGAGAACGCCCCGATCTGGCCGATGCCGCACTACCCCGTCGACATCCCCGCCGAGGGGATCGCCGCGCTGCCGGGCATGAACACCGATCAGCCCATCGCGTGGATCAACGAGTACGGCGCGGGCAGGTCGTTCACCATCACGATCGGCCACGACATCGACACGTTCCGGCGGATCGAGTTCATCCGGATGTTCCCGCGCGGCGTCGAGTGGGCGGCGACGGGCTCGGTCACGCTGCGGGGGCCGGACCGTCGCGGTGACCGCCGCATCAATCCGTGGCCGTACTACAACGGCGAGGGCTGATTCCGGCGGAGTCAGTTCGCGAGGGCGCGTCGTCGAAGTCAGCCCGCGAGGGCGCGACGGGCGAGACGCAGGTGCGCCGCGGTCATCTCGGCGGGGTCGTGGTCGAGCCATTCGTGGCCGCCCCACTCGCTGCACAGCGTGCCGGCGAAGCCTGCCGTGCGCAGTTCGCGGCCGAGGTCGCGGATCGGGTTGGTCACACGGCCGTCGGCGTCGTCGAGGTCCCAGAACTTCAGGTGCACGCCCGACATGAGGGGGAGGATGCCGCGCAGGTCGGCGGCATCCGACCGGCCGAACCGCACGAGCAGGTTCATGAAGAGCGTGTGCACCCGCCCGGGAACGGACCCCGACCGCAGCGCGTCGAGCACGGCGTCGTGGGTTGTCGGGTCGCGCCAGTCGGTCTCGAGGCGGTGCACGAGGTCGGACTCGACCCCGGCGGTGCGCAGCCGATCGAGGTACGTCACCGGCAGGGCGGGCATGAGCATGCTGATGTCGATCAACACGCGCACGTGCGGGTCGTCGAGCTCGGCGATGTCGTCGAACGCGGCCGCCTCGGCCGTCGGCGTCTGGTGACCCTGCGCCTCTTCGAACCAGACGAGGTCGAGGTCGTGCAGCACCGGCTGCAGGCGCTCCAGCAGATTCCGCCCGGCCTGGCCGATCGGCAGCCGCACGCCCTGCGCGCCGAGCCGCGACGCGGCCCGCAGCTGCGGAAGCAGGAACGCCAGGCGCTCGGCGTCGTCACGCCGCCGGCCGTCGGGGGTCCAGTCGTCGATGCTGGCTCCGACGATCGACACCTGCCCGCCGACCGCATCGAGGCGATCGCGCAGCGCGTCGACCTCGGCGTCGTCGGGCACGGGGAACGTGCGCCACACCTGCCCGGCCTCGAGCTCGATCACCGGCTCGACGTCGCGCGCGACCTCGACCGCGATCTCGGTGGCGGGCCGCTCGGCCGCGATGACCTCGGGCGTCCAGTTGAAGGCCGATGCCGAGAGCAGCCAGCCGCGAGGCAGCGGCGCGGCGTCGCCGGCATCCGGCGCGAGCGTGGCGGCGTGGTGGAACGGCAGCGTGAGCGGGCCGTCGGGGCCCGCGGCGAGGTACGGCACGGCGAGACCGAACGAGACCGAGACCTCGTGCGCTCCGGCGTCCAGCTCTCGCGCCGCCAGGAGGGGCAGCCGGTCCTGGATGTACCACCATTCGCGCCGGCCGCCGAGCGCATCGACGGCGATGACGTCGGCGCCCAGCCTCACCCGCAGGTCGTCGACACGTGCGCCGTCGACGGTCACCGCCAGCCCGCGCAGGCTCGCAACCGGCAGCGACCGGATCCACGGCAGGCTCAGGTGCAGCTCGAACCCGTCCGCGGTGCGTCGCAGCGCGTCGTCGCGCAGCGCGGGCAGGGTCATTCCGCTCCTCCTCGGATGCTCGCGATCGTCGGCCGTCCGTGCGAGAACCAGCGCGGGAAGGTCACCTCGAACAGCTGCTCGCGGGCCAGTTCCGCGCCGCCGCGCAGCGGTTCGCGCGCGTCGTTCACCGACCGG
>JAUHVN010000274.1 GCA_030425055.1 Actinomycetes bacterium
TCTCCGCCCGACACGACCTCCTTCGACAGGTCGCCGACCACGCGGCCGAGCTGCGTCGCGATGAGTGTGCCGCCGACGGTGCGCATGATGCGTCCGGCGCCCTGGATCAGCTGGCGCATCTCTTCGGGGGTCTGCTCCTCGAGCGTGCGGGTGATCGCGTCCGAGATGCTCGTCGCGACGGGCGCGGCGAGCTCCTGCCACACCGGCAGCGTCTTCTCGACCCACGTGCCGCGCGTGATCGGCTCGGGCATGCTGCCGAGCTCCGAGATCGTCGTCGCCTCGCCCAGCCACAGGCGCGCGAGGTTGAACGCCGCGTCGAGGTCGCTGCGCTGGCCCTGCGTCACCCCCAGGCCGTCCTGGTTGGCGATGTGCAGCGCCTGGCGCTTGGCGGCATCCCACGGGATGCCGTCGTCGCCGGCGGCGGCCATCGTGCTCTGCAGGTGCTGCATCACGGTGTTGAGCATCGCCGGGTCGATCCCCAGGCCCGACAGCTGTGCGAGCTGTTCGGGGTCGAGGTCGCCGGCGCCGCCGAGGAGTCGGCGCAGCAGTTCCTGGAAGTCTTCTTCGCCGCGGTCGTCGTCTGCCACTTCAGCCGCCTTTCAGACAGGTCGTGACGTCGCGCTCTACGCTAGTCGCACGGATCATCGCACTCCCCGGCCGGGACCCGAACGCCTTACGCCGGTCGCGAACGACCAGCAGAAAGGTCCCGCTCTTGGCGCTGTTCGACGAGAACGCCTCCGTGACGCCCGAACCGCCCCGCCGCCTGTCGCGGGGCATGATCGCGGGCATCTGGAGCCTGGCGATCGCGCTCGCGGTGCTGCTGGTGATCACCTTCCTGCCCACCTCGTACGTCATCGAGCAGCCGGGGCCCGTGTACAACACGCTCGGCACCGCCGCGGCGGCCGACGGCACCGAGGTGCCGCTCATCACCGTCGCCGACGCGCCGACCTACCCGACCGCCGGTGCGCTGGACCTGCTGACCGTGCAGGTGGTCGGCAACCGCCAGCGCACGCCGTCGTGGTTCGAGCTCGCGGGCGCCTGGTTCGACCCACGGCGCGCCGTGCTGCCGATCGACGCCGTGTTCCCCGACGGCCAGACGGCCGAAGAGCGCAACGAGCAGTCCGCCGCGCTCATGATCGACTCGCAGAAGGAGGCGACCGCCGCAGCGCTCACCGAGCTCGGCTACGACGTCGTTCCGCGGCTGACGGTCTACTCGCTGCTCGACGACTCGGCATCGGCGGGCATCCTCGAAGAGGGCGACGTGATCGTCACCGCCGAGGGCGAGACGATCGAGGATGCCGCGACGCTGCGCGAGATCATCAACGCCGAGGACGGCGGACCCGTCGCGATGCAGATCGACCGCGACGGAGCGATCATGGACGTCGAGATCACCCCCAACGAGGTCGAGGTCGATGGCGAGCCGACGTGGCTGATCGGCATCACGCTCCTCAACGACTACGAGTTCCCCGTCGACGTGACCATCCAGCTCAACAACGTCGGCGGACCGAGCGCCGGCATGATGTTCGCCCTCGGCATCATCGACGTCATGACGCCCGACGAGCTCAACGGCGGCGACGTCGTCGCCGGCACCGGCACGATCACCGCCGACGGCACCGTCGGGCCGATCGGCGGCATCCGTCAGAAGATGTGGGGTGCGCGGGATGCCGGCGCCGACTGGTTCCTCGCTCCTGACACGAACTGCGACGAGGTCGTGGGGCACGTCCCGGGCGGCCTGCGGGTGTTCTCGGTCGGGACCCTCGACGACGCGCTCGACGTGCTCGAGGCGGTGCGCGACGACGGCGACCTCGACGCGCTGCCGACCTGCGAGGGGTGATCGTCCGGCGGCACCGCCGATCGTGACCGTATCGTCACACAATCGGCAGGTTTCGCCCAGCGCGGACTCGGGCAGGATGCAGAGACCGTCTGCCTAGGATGGAGGGGTGACCTCGACCTCGGCGCCGACACCGGCCACACCCTCCCGAACCAGACGCACAGTCGCGATCTCGCTTGCGATCATCGCGGCGCTCGTCGTGGCGTTCTTCGTCTTCGCGAGCCTCTACTCGGACTGGCTCTGGTACGAGCAGCTCGGCTTCGAGTCGGTCCTGCTGACCCAGTGGGTCGCACGGGTGACGATGTTCGTCGTCGGCTTCCTCGGCATGGCCGTTCCGGTGTGGCTCGCGATCCAGCTCGCCTACCGGCTGCGCCCCGTCTACGCGCGGCTGAGCTCGCAGCTGGACCGATACCAGGAGGTCGTCGAGCCGCTGCGCCGCCTCGCGATGTGGGGCATCCCGATCTTCTTCGGCTTCTTCGCCGGATTCGCCGCGTCGGCGCAGTGGGAGACGACGTGGCTGTGGTTCAACGGCGTCGCCACCGACCAGACCGACCCGCAGTTCGGCCTCGACACGGGCTTCTACCTGTTCGCGATGCCGTTCTACAGCGCGCTGCTGGGTTTCGTCTCAGCCGTGCTGCTCATCTCGCTGCTGGTCACGGCGTTCGTGTCGTACCTCTACGGATCGGTGCGCGTCGGCCAGCGCGAGCTGCGCATCTCGAAGGCCGCGCGCATCCAGCTCGCCGTGCTCGCCGGTCTCTACCTGCTCGTGCAGGGCGCGAGCCTGTGGCTCGACCGCTACCGGACGATGGTCGAGCCCGGTGCCCAGGGGCGCATCACCGGTCCCGGCTACACCGAGGCGAACGCCGTGATCCAGGGCCAGACGATCCTCGCGATCGTCGCGGTGGTCGTCGCGATCCTCTTCTTCGTCACGGCCTTCATCGGCCGCTGGCGCTACCCCCTCATCGGCACGGCGCTGCTGGTCGTCTCGGCCATCGTGCTGGGCATCGGCTACCCGTGGGTGGTGCGCACGTTCCAGGTGCAGCCGAACCAGCTCGCACTCGAGTCCGAGTACTACGAGCGCAACCTCGAGGGCACCAAGTCCGCGTACGGCATCGACGAGCTCGAGAAGAGCGACTTCACCGCCGAGACCGACGTCGAGCCCGGCCAGCTGCGCGAAGACGCCGCCACGACCGCGTCGATCCGCATCATGGACCCCGCCATCATCGGCCCGACGGTGCGTCAGCTCGAGCAGTACCGCTCGTACTACCAGTTCGCCGACCCGCTCGACGTCGACCGCTACGAGATCGACGGTGCGTCGCAGGACACCATCGTGTCGGTGCGCGAGCTCAACGTCGACCAGCTCGGCGCGGGCGCGAACTGGCAGACCGAGACGCTCGTCTACACGCACGGCTACGGCATCGTCGCGTCGGCGGGCAACGAGCGCACCGACGACGGCAACCCGGTCTTCCTCGAGCGCGGCATCCCCGCCCAGGGCTTCCTGTCCGACCAGGAGGACTTCCAGCCTCGCGTCTACTTCGGAGAGTTCTCGCCGACGTACTCGATCGTGGGCGCCCCCGAGGGCACCGAGCCGATCGAGCTCGACTACCCGTCGGGCAGCGAAGGCAGCGAGAACCAGACCCTGACGACGTTCGAGGGCGACGGCGGTCCGAGTGTCGGCGACTTCTTCAGCCGCCTGATCTACGCCCTCAAGTTCCAGTCGGAGCAGATCCTCTTCTCGGACTCGGTCAACGAGGACTCGCAGATCCTGTACGACCGCGACCCGCGCCTGCGCGTGCAGAAGGCGGCTCCGTACCTGTCGCTCGACAGCGACCCGTACCCGAGCGTCGTCGACGGCCGCATCGTGTGGATCATCGACGGCTACACGCTCAGCGCCAACTACCCGTACTCGACGACGGTGAGCCTGCAGCAGGCGATCACCGACTCGAACAACACCGCGCCGCGGTTCTCGCTCGACGACATCAACTACGTGCGCAACTCGGTCAAGGCCACCGTCGACGCCTACGACGGCTCGGTGACCCTCTACGCGTGGGACACCGAGGACCCGCTGCTGCAGGCGTGGCAGAAGGTGTACCCCGCGACCCTCGAGCCGATCAGCGAGATGTCTGGCGACCTCATGAGCCACGTGCGGTACCCGACGGATCTGTTCAAGATCCAGCGCGCACTGCTCGGCGTCTACCA
>JAUHVN010000275.1 GCA_030425055.1 Actinomycetes bacterium
CATCGGCGCACTGCGCGTTCACCGACTGACGGCTCACGCGCAGGCGTCCGCCCGACCGTGGGACGGGATGCCTGCGGTCAGCGCACAACGGCGAAGCCGGCGTTCCAGCCGACCTTCTCGCCGACGGCGAGGGTGAGCTGGAGGAAGCCGATGGCCTCGAGCTCGTGCGCGCGGGCGAGCGAGCCCGCGTCGATTCCGACCAGTCCGCCCGCCTGCACAGCGGCGATCAGGGCGTTCTTCGCGTCGGCGTCGTCACCGGCCACGAGGACCGTGGTCGGGAGCTCGCCGACGGTGCCCGAGGCGAGGGTGGCGGCGAAGTTGGTGTTGAACGCCTTGAGGACGTGCGCTGCGGGCAGCGCCTGCTGCAGCTCCGCGGCCGCCGAGCTGCCGGCGGGAACGGTGAGCGAGTCGAAGGTCTCGAAGTTCAGCGGGTTGCTGATGTCGACCACGGTCTTGTCGGCGAGCTGGCCCGAGTAGTCGCGCGCGATGACGGCGAGCGAGGCGTAGGGCACGGCGAGCACGACGATGTCGCCCTCGATGGTGGCATCCGTCTGGTCGCTGCCGATGTGCTGCACGGATGCGCCGCCTCGGGCGAGCACGCCGGCGATCGCGCTGCCCATGTTGCCGTTGCCGAAGATCGTGATGGTGGTGGACATTCCTGCTCCTGTCGATTGGGGTTCGCTCGCGGGGTGCGAGATTGGTTGTTCGTGCAACCAATGATCGCCAACATGGTTGTCGGGACAACTATTCCCGTAGGCTGGGGCGATGTCCCGATCGCGGTCGTTCACCGCCGAGGAGCGTGAGGCGTGGGCGCCGCTCGCGGCTCTGCTCGAGCTGCTGCCGCGGCAGCTCGACGCCCAGCTGATCCGCGACGACGAGCTCACGCACTTCGACTACTTCACGCTGTCGATCCTCGCTCTCACGCCCGAGCACGTCGTCCGCATGAGCACACTCGCCGCGATGTCTCACTCCACGCTCCCGCGCATGTCACACGCCGTGACCCGGCTCGAGAAGCGGGGCTACGTCCGCCGCGAGGCGGCATCCGATGACGCGCGCGCGACGGATGTGGTGCTCACCCCGTCCGGTCGGCGCACGGTGATCCAGGCCACGCCGGGGCACGTCGCCAACGTGCGCGAGTACGTGCTGGACGCCCTCGACCGCGAGCAGCTCGCGCAGCTGCGCGACATCGCGCAGGCGATCCTCGCGCGACTCGACCCCGACGGCCGCATGCGCGCGACCCTGCAGCGCTGAGGCCGACCCGCCGTCACGCCGACCTGTTCGCCCCAGCGGGACCCGGGGTGTCGAGCGTCTGCTCGACCGTGGGACAGTGTGTGTCAGGTACAGGCAAGAGGCACGGAGGGGATCATGGCATTCGATCAGACGGTGCACGGCGGGCAGGGCGACTTCGAGGCGGTGCACGTCGATCGGGGCGGGTTCGGCTTTGCGAAGCATCTCGTCACCCCCAAGGTCGGCACGCAGCTGCAGGTGTCGTTCATGGAGATCCCGCCCGGTAGGTCGGCGTTCCCGTACCACTGGCACGCCGGCATCACCGAGGCGTACGTGATCCTCTCGGGCACCGGACGCGTGCGCACACCCGACGGCGAGTTCGATGTGGCATCCGGTGACGTCGTGGTCTTCCCTCCCGGGCACGCCGGCGCCCACCGCATGACGAACACGGGGGAGGAGCCGCTGCGGTACGTCGACCTCGACACGACCGGCGACCCCGACGTGATCGGCTACCCCGACTCGGGCAAGACGATGGCGTACACCTCGACCCGAGAGACGACGATCTTCCGCGACGCCGACCGCGTCGACTACTACGACGGCGAACCCGACGCCGGGTGACGCGCTTTCGCGCGGGGGAGCGTGGGCCGTTCCACGAATGCTCCTGTTCTGTGCGACTGCGGCTCATCTATGCGGAGCGGATGCATCGAACAGGCGCAGTCGCGCGCTGAGGCGGTCGTGTCAGCGGTCGCGCAGCACGCGGCCGAAGTAGCCGGCGAGCACGAACGCCATCGCGACGGCGCCGATCGCGACCGCAACCCCCTCGCCCGACCGGCGCGGTGACACGCTGCGCAGGACGCCCCACGCGGCGGCGGCGTTCATCGTGCTCCACATCACGTTGACCCACGGCGGCGACATTCCGCGACCGGGCGGAGATGCGAAGGGCGAGGGGAACTCCTGCCCGAAGACGCCGGCCACCCCGTGGGGGACGGCGTTCATCGCGAGCATCCCGGCGAACGCGGATGCCGCCCACCGGCCGGGCGTGGTCGTGTCACGGCGTGCGCGGCTCATGCCCGGCAGTCTAAGCCGGGCACGCCCGCGGCGCCTCGGAGCTCAACGCCCGGAGGCGCCGCGCGCCGCGCGGGTCGCGGCATCCGTCAGCACCCGATCGAGATCGGGGCCGGCGCAGTCGTGTCCGGCATCCGGGATCTCGACGAACCGCGCATCGGGCATCGCGGCGACGATGTCGAGCGACGCCTGCCGGGGGCTGCGGTCGTCGCGCGCGCCGCGCACCACCACGGTCGGCACGTCGATCGCGGGCAGGTCGGGTCGCAGATCGACGAGCAGCGCGTCGAGCAGCCGGATGGTGGTGGCGGGCCGCCAGTCGTCGAGCGCCGCGCGCGCCCGCGCACGTCGCGCGGGGTCGGCGTCGGGCGGGTACACCGTGTCGAGAAAGCCCTCTGCCCACGTCTCGACGGGATGCTCGGCGGTGGCCCGCATCGCGGAGACGCGGGTAGCGACCTCCTCGGCGGGCAGCGAACCCGCCCATCCGGCATACGGACCGATGAGCACCAATCCGCCGATGTGCCCGGGTCGCGCGCGGGCGGCCAGCAGCGCGAGCACCGATCCCAGCGAGAACCCGGCGACGACCGGTCGTTCGAGGCCGAGCGTGTCGAGGAACCCGACGACGGCCTGCCCCCAGTCCTCGGCGGTCCACTCGTCGGGCACCGCGCTCGAGGCGCCGCAGCCGGGCGCGTCCCACGCGATGGCGTCGACTTCGGATGCCAGGCGCCCCACGTCGTCGGCCCACAGTCGCGAGTCCTCGAGTCCGCCGTGCAGCAGCACGAGCGGCGGCCCGGCGCCCGCACGCCGGTACGCGATGCGCACGCCGTGCGCGTCGGCGCTGCCGGTCATGACGCCGTCCATGGTCAGCAGGCTACGCGGCGCGCACTCGCCGGCTCGGGATGAGCAGCGCCGCGAACAGGCCCGCGACGGTCAGGACCGCGACGGTCGAGAACGCCGCGGCGTACACCGACGAGCCTCCTCCCGAGGCCTCGGCGCCGACGACCACGCCGGCGACGAAGGCGGCGCCGAGTGCTCCGCCGAGCTGGCGGGCGACGACGTTGAATGCCGTGCTCACGCCGACCTCCGAGCCGGGGACGACGTCGACGAGCACGTTGATCATGCCCGCCGAGCTCGTCGCGATCCCGGCGCCGAGCAGCGCCGACCCGGCCATCAGCACCGGGATCTCATGGGGCGCGAGCAGCATCACGAGCCCGCCGATCGCCGAGACGGCCGCGCCGAGCAGCACGGGCCGCGCGTGCCGAGCAGGCGCCGCAGCGGGCCGGCGAGTCCGCCGACGGCGAGCATCGCGAGAGATGCGGGCAGCAGCAGCAGACCCGCGACCGTGACGCTGGCGTCGAGTCCCTCGCCCGACCGCGACGGGGCCTCGGCGAACAGCGGCAGCAGCACGAATGCGCCGAGCATCGCGGCGCCCAGCAGCAGCGCCGTCAGGTGGGTGGCCCACACCGCGCGGCCGCGCAGCGTGTGGGCGCCGATCAGCGGATCATCGCTGCGCCGCTCGTGTCGCACCCACAGGAAGATCGCCGTCGACCCGACGAACAGGCATCCGCCGATCCACGCGAGCGGGTTGGGCCAGCGCGGCGCCTGCGTGACGGCGAGCATCACCGCGACGACGCCGAGGGCGAGAAGCAGCGTCGATCCGACGCCGAGTGGGCGGCCTCGCGCGCCCGCGACCGTCGGGACGGCGGGCACCGC
>JAUHVN010000276.1 GCA_030425055.1 Actinomycetes bacterium
CGTCGCTGAACGAGACGACGAGCGTATAGATGATGAAGGTGAACACGAGCGACGTCGCCCAGCCGGTCAGCATGAACAGCAGCGACCACGACGGCTCCGACCTCGCCGACCCCGAGCGACAGGGCCTTCGAGGCGCCGATTGCGCCGAAGATGCCCATCACCACCGCGTCGAGCACGGTGACCAGCCACCCGACGTGGGTCAGCAGCTGCTGCACGAGCATCCCGAGGAGCGCGGATGCCCCGGCGACGACGAGGTACCAGTTCATCCAGATGACGACGGGCGGCTGGTTGAGCACGACGTCGCGGATCAGACTTCCGCCGAGCGCGACGACGAGAGTCCGATGACGAGCACGCCGAGGACATCGATGCGGCGATGCCGGATCTCGGCGGCGAAGAGGGCGCCCTGCACCCCGCCGAGACCTGCGGCGAGCAGTTCAACCCAGAGCGGGACGGCGAACGGCGAGAGGGTCATGAACCGGGCTCCGGGTGGGGTTCGCGATGGGGCGATTCGGGCGGGGTGGGGCCCCGGCGGGGCTGCGGGGCCGGCGGGACTGCTCGACCTGCGGGGCCGGCGCACTCTCATCGGGTGAGCCGGCCCCGCAGAGCGGGTGTCGACGGCGGCGCTACGAGGCGACGGGCTCGGCGATGGCCTCGGCCTGCGAGAGGCTCCGCGCGGCGGAGGCGATGACGTCGGCGACGGTCTCGGCCTGCGTGATGAACAGCGCGTGGCTGCCCGGCACGTTCGTGATCTCGGCGCCGATGCGCGACGCCATGTGCTGGAGCATGGCCTGGTCGAAGGCCTTGTCCTCGGTGGCGATGACCGCCCAAGTCGGCTTGGTGTGCCACGCGGCCTCGGTGACGGCGGTGCCGAAGACCGACATCGCGATCGGCACCTGGCTGTCGGCGAGGAAGGCGGCGTCGGCGTCGCTGACGTCGGCGGCGAACCCCGCGTGGAAGGCCTCGCGATTGATGAAGCCGTATCCGTCGTCGCCGACGTCGATCACGAACTCGGGCGTCGGCGCGAACCCCTCGTACTGCTGCGCCGTCGTCTCGCCGGCGTCGGGCGCGAGAGCCGACACGTAGACCAGGCCGGCGGCGTTGGCGTGCACGCCCGCTTCGGTGATGACGGTGCCGCCCCACGAGTGGCCGACCAGGATGGCCGGTCCGTCCTGCAGGTCGAGCACGCGGGTCGTCGCGGCGACGTCGGCCTCGAGTGAGGTGAGGGGGTTCTGCACGATCGAGACGCGGTATCCGCGCGCGGTCAGCAGGTCGTGGACCCGGCGCCAGCCGGACCCGTCGGCGAATGCCCCGTGAACGAGGACGACGTTGGTGATCTCCGGCTCGTTGGTACCCATGACATGTCCTTTCCGAAGTGGCTCCGAAGAGCCGGTGTGGGTGTGTTGGAGAGGTGTAACGTCTGCGATACGCAATATATTGCCTATTGGATGCGGACGCTAGTGGCGTGTCGATTTGTCGCGCCGTATCGGGTGTGCGCAACATATTGCATGCCGATCCCCGCTTCCGCTCCCGGCGTCGACCGCACACTGCTGCGCGACGACGTGTTCCACCGTCTGCGTGACGCGATCGTCGCGGGCACCTTCCTCCCCGGCGAGCAGCTCAAGGACGGCGATCTCGCCGAGTGGCTCGGCGTGAGCCGCACGCCGGTGCGCGAGGCGCTCCTTCGACTGGGCGCGAGCGGGCTGGTGGTCACCAAGCCGGGTCGATCGACGACGGTGAGCGAGATCGACCCGCAAGCCGTCAGGGATGCTCGGGACGTCGTCGCCGCGATGCACGTGCTCGCCGTGCGCGAGATGGCGGGCAACCTCGACGACGCACAGATCGAGCGGATGCGAGCGGCCAACCGCAGATTCGCTGCGGCGATCGATCAGGGCGACATCGCCGCCGCGCTCGACGCCGACGAAGAACTGCACGCCGTTCCGGTCACGGCGCTCGGCAACCGGGCAATCGCGTCGGTGCTCGACCAGTTCGGTCCGGTGGTGCGTCGCGCCGAGCGCGACCGCTTCCTCGAAGACGGTCGCGCGTCGATCGAGCGGCACGAGAAGCTGATCGAACTTCTCGTGGAGGGGGATGCCGAAGCGGCATCCGATCTCACGTTCGAGACGTGGCACACACTGACCGTCGACGATCAGGAGTAGTCGCCCCGCGCTCTGGCTGCCTGGACCGCCGCCGGGTAGCGTGAAGGCGTGTCCGCTCCCGTGATCGACGCACGGACCGCTCACGCCGACGGCGTCGAGCGTCTTCTCGAGAGCTTCCGTGCCCTGGGCCCGACCGACTCGGTGCGGCTCGCCAAGCGCACCTCGAATCTGTTCCGGTCGCGGGCGAACTCGCACTCCCCCGGTCTCGACACGTCGGGACTCACCTCGGTGATCTCGGTCGATCCTCAGGCCTGCACCGCCGACGTCGCGGGGATGTGCACGTACGAAGACCTCGTCGCGGCGACGCTGCCGTACGGGCTGGCCCCGCTGGTGGTTCCGCAGCTGAAGACGATCACCCTCGGAGGGGCCGTCACCGGTCTCGGCATCGAGTCGACATCGTTCCGCAGCGGGCTGCCGCACGAGTCGGTGATCGAGATGGACATCTTGACCGGTACAGGTGAGATCGTCACCGCCTCGCCCGATGAGAACGCCGACCTGTTTCGCGCCTTCCCCAATTCGTACGGAAGCCTTGGTTATGCGGTGCGTCTGCGCATCGAGCTGGAACCGGTCGAGCCGTTCGTCGCGCTCAGCCACGTGCGGTTCCACGCGATCGCCGAGCTGGTCGCCGCCATGGACCGCGTCGTCGAAACCGGACGATACGACGGCGCGCGGGTCGACTACCTCGACGGCGTCGTGTTCAGCGCCGAGGAGAGCTACCTGTGCCTGGGCGCGCAGACGACGTCACCGGGTCCGACGAGCGATTACACCGGACAGCGGATCTACTACCGGTCGATCCAGCACGACAATGGCACGAAGACCGACCGGCTCACCATCCACGACTATCTGTGGCGATGGGATGCCGACTGGTTCTGGTGTTCGCAGGCCTTCGGCGCGCAGCATCCGATCATCCGTCGGCTCTGGCCCAGGCGACATCGGCGCAGCAGCTCGTACTGGAAGCTGATGAGGCTCGAGCGCAGGTTCGACATCGGCGATCGACTCGAGAAGCTCAAGGGTCGCCCGCCCCGCGAACGGGTCGTGCAAGACGTCGAAGTCCCGATCGAGCGGTGTGCCGATTTCGTGCACTGGTTTCTCGACACGGTTCCGATCGAGCCGATCTGGCTGTGTCCGCTGCGCGTGCGCGATGGTCGCGACTGGCCGCTGTACCCGCTGCAGCCGGGTCGCACCTATGTGAATGTCGGCTTCTGGTCGACGGTGCCGGTCGGCCAGGTCGAGGGCGAGACGAACCGCATGATCGAGCGGAAGGTCACCGAGCTCGCCGGACACAAGTCGCTGTACTCCGACGCGTTCTACTCGCGCGAGGAGTTCGACGACCTCTATGGCGGCGACGCATACCGGGCCGTGAAGATGCGCTACGACCCGGATGCGCGATTGCTCGACCTCTATGCGAAGGCGGTGCAACGCCGGTGACCACCTCGAAGGAGAAGCCCGCGGATGCCACGGCGGCGGCATCCGGGAAGCTGACCCTCGCCGAGATCCTCGAGATCCTTTCGGGTGGTCGGCTTCCGTTGCGATTCACCGCCTACGACGGCAGCTCGGCCGGCGACCCCGATGCACCGTACGGATTGGATCTGAAGACGCCGCGCGGCACCACCTACCTCGCCACCGCCCGCGGCGACCTCGGCTTCGCCCGCGCGTACATCGCCGGCGACCTCGACATCCACGGAGTGCACCCCGGCGACCCCTACGAGCTGCTCAAAGCACTGTCCGACGACCTCGTCTTCGAGCGACCGCCGGCGCGGGTGATGGTCGACATCATCCGGTCGATGGGCGTCGCGCACCTGCGGCCGATCGCGCCACCGCCGCAGGAGGCGCCGT
>JAUHVN010000277.1 GCA_030425055.1 Actinomycetes bacterium
CTACACCGTCGCGTTCGACGCCGCCGGCACCGACGAAGCCCTCGACAGCTCGCGCGAGCTCGTCGCCGACCACGACCGCGTCGCGACGATCGTGCAGGGCGCCCGCGCGGCCGAGCTCGGCATCCGTGCGTTCTCGGGCGGGTCGCCGAAGCCCATGACGCCGCTCGAGCAGACGTGGCGCCGTGAAGCCGTGCCGGTTGCACTCGCGCTGCTCGCCGCCGGCCGCTTCTCGATCGAGATCGCCGCGTCGTTCCCCCTCGCCGACGCCGCAGACGCGCACCGCCTGGTCGAGTCGGGCGCCGACGGAAAGGTCGTGCTCGCCCCCTGACGTCACCCCGCGTCGGCGAGGAAGGCCTTGTAGAACTCGATCCCGCGCAGCCACACCGACACCCGGATGCTCTCGTCGGGCGCGTGGAGCGCGTCGCGCTCGGCGCGCGTGAGGTGGAACGGCGTGAAGCGGTAGACGTGGTCGCTGATAGGCGTGAACCACCGGCTGTCGCTCGCGCCGAGCTGCAGGTAGGGCGTCGTGAGCACGTCCTCGCCGAGCGTCTGCGAGACCGCTCGCGCGACGCGCCGCCACTGCGGACCCCGCCAGGGCGAGACCGGCGACGGATCCGAGCCGTGCCGCACCTCGATCTCGACCTCATCGTCGGCGATGACGCGGCGCACCCGCTCGGTCGCGCTCTCGACGGTGTCGCCGGTCAGCAGCCGGATGTTGACGGATGCGCGCGCCGTCGTGGCCAGCACGTTCTCGCCGGGCGCCCCGCTCAGCTCGGTGACGACCGCGGTCGTGCGCACCACCGCATTGGTCTCAGGACCCAGCCGCGAGAAGACGGCGGCGACCGCACGCCCGGTCACGGCGGTGCGGCGGAACGCGGTGCGCAGCGGTTCGGCGACGTGCGGCGCGACGGTGGCGAGCATCGCGCGCACGGGCGGAGCGATGCGCCGCGGGAACGGGCGGCGCCGCAGCCGATCGATCGCGCGGGCGAGCCGTGCGGTCGACGGCATGGGAGGCGGCGTCGAGGCGTGACCGCCCTCGGTGCGCGCCGTCAGCAGCAGCGTCATCACCCCGCGCTCGGCGACCCCCACCATCGCGGTCGGTCGCGCGAGGCCGGGCACGACGCCGTCGACGACCGCGCCGCCCTCGTCGAGCACGAGGTCGGGACGGATGCCGCGCTCGCGCAGCAGCGCAACGATCGCCCGCGCGCCGTCACCGGCGGTCTCCTCGTTGTGCCCGAACGCGAGATAGACGTCGCGCTCGGGTTCGAAGCCCTCGCCGAGCAGCGACTCGACGGCCTCGAGGATCGCGACGAGCGATCCCTTGTCGTCGATGGCGCCGCGCGCGTGCACGACCGCGTCGTCGCCGTCTCCGGTCACGGTCGCCTCGAACGGCGGATGCCGCCACTCCGCCTCGTCCACCGGCACGACGTCCTGGTGGGCCATCAGCACGATCGGGGCGTCCGACACCCGGCCCCGCCACCGGTAGAGCAGCGAATGGCGCGCGACGGCCTCGTGCTCGAGCCGCTCGTGGACGAGGGGGTACAGCCGCGCGAGCGCCTCGTGGAACCGGTCGAACGCGTCGTGGTCGATCAGGCTCTCGTCGGCGTGCGACACGGTCGGGATGCGGAGCAGTTCGCGGAATCGGTCGAGGGGGCCGGACACCCGACGAGCCTACCCGCCGACTCCTCCGACCCCGCGGGCGTCGCTACGCTCGACACCATGACCGGACTTCGATGGGGCATCCTCGGCCCGGGCGGCATCGCCCGAGCCTTCACACGCGATCTGCGGCTCGCCGGACTCGACGTCGCGGCCGTCGGCTCACGCCGCGCCGAGGTCGCGACCGCCTTCGCGGGGGAGTTCGAGGTCGCGCGCGTGCACACCTCCTACGACGACCTCGTGAGCGACCCCGACGTCGACATCGTCTACATCGCGACGCCGCATCCCTTCCACGCCGAGCAGGCGATCCTCGCGCTGCGTCACGGCAAGCACGTGCTCGTGGAGAAGCCGTTCACCCTCACCGGTGCGCAGGCGCGGGCCGTGCGAGACGCGGCGCGCGAGACCGGTCTGCTCGCGATGGAGGCGATGTGGACGCGCTACCTGCCCCACATGGAGCGGATCCGCGCGCTCGTCGCCGACGGTGCGCTGGGCGAGCTGCGGGCGGTGTTCGCCGACCACACGCAGCGCATCTCGTCCGACCCGTCGCACCGGCTCAACGACCTCGATCTGGGCGGCGGGTCGCTCCTCGACCTGGGCGTGTACCCGATCTCGTTCGCGTGGGACATGCTCGGTGCGCCGACCGCGGTGACGGCGGCCGCCCGCATCGGCGAGACCGGCGCCGATGTCGAGGTCGCGACGATCATGACGCACGGCGGCGGCGCGCTGTCGACCTCGATCTCGGCGTCGCAGTCGGCAGGACCGAACCTCGCCCACGTCGTCGGCACCGACGCGCGCATCGACATCGACCGCGTCTGGTACAACGCCACATCGTTCCGGCTCACCGCGCCCGACGGCACCGTCCTCGAGGACTACGTGTCGCAGGTCGACGGCCGCGGCATGCAGTACCAGGCCCTCGCGGCCGAGCGGCTCGTCGCCGCGGGAGCCGCCGACAGCGACGTGTTGCCGATCGACGAGACGGTGGCGATCATGGAGACCCTCGACGAGATCCGCGGGATCATCGGCGTCCATTACCCCGGTCAGGAGTGACATGCCCGAACTGCAGTCCGCGCGCGTCGCGGTCTACCTCGACTTCGACAACATCGTCATGTCGTGGTACGACCGCGTCCACGGCAAGAACTCGTACCAGCGCGACCGGCAGAAGATCGCGGCGGGAGCCGGCGACCCCGAGGTCGCCGACCGCCTCGCCGCGGCGACCGTCGACGTCGGCGCGATCATCGACTACGCCGCGTCGTTCGGCACGCTCGTGCTGACCCGCGCCTATGCGGACTGGTCGGCACCCGTGAACGCCGAGTACCGCTCGCAGCTGGTCGCGCGCGCCGTCGATCTGGTGCAGCTGTTCCCCGCGGCGGCGTACGCCAAGAACGGCGCCGACATCCGGCTCGCGGTGGATGCCGTCGAGGACATGTTCCGCCTCGACGACCTCACGCACGTCGTGATCGTCGCGGGCGACTCGGACTACGTGCCGCTCGCGCAGCGCTGCAAGCGCCTCGGGCGTGTGGTGGTCGGCGTCGGCGTCGCGGGCTCGACCGCCAAGTCGCTCGCGGCCGCGTGCGACCAGTTCGACTCGTACGACTCGCTTCCGGGCGTGCAGCCTCCCGTCGTCGAGAAGCCCGCGAAGGCGGATGCCGCACCCTCGCGCCGGCGCAGGGCGAAGGCGCCCGCCGACCCGGCGGGAGACCTGCTCGAACGTGCGCTGCGGCTCGAGACCGAGCGCACCGACGACGAGTGGGTGCACGCGTCGGCGCTGAAGAGCCTGCTCAAGCGCATGGATCCGTCGTTCAGCGAGAAGGGCCTCGGCCACAAGTCGTTCACCGACTACATCGCCGCCCACCCCACCGTCGCCGAACTCAAGGAGGACGGCAACATCCGCCTCGTGCGGCTGGCCGCCGACGCGCGCTGAGGCGCCTACGCGAGGCAACCGACACAGAATCCGCCTCCGATCGGCGCGAAAGTCCGTCGGGTACAGTGTGCTCGTGGCCCGGCGCAGAGTTCCACCCGGCTCGCAGTCGTCGCTGCGAGAGGCCAATCGCGCGCGCCTGGTGGAATCCCTCAAGCGCCACGGCCGCCTGACGCAGGTCGAACTGGCCGGCAGTACGGGCCTGTCGCCCGCCACGGTGTCGAACATCGTCAAGGAGCTCACCGCGTCGGGCGTGCTGCACACGTCGTTCACGTCGCGCAGCGGTCGGCGCGCGACCCTGGTGTCGCTCGCCCGGCAGCTCGGACTCGTCGCCGGCGTCCACTACAGCTCGCGCCAGCTGCACATCGCGATCGCCGACGCGACGCGCACCATCGTGAGCCAGACCACACT
>JAUHVN010000278.1 GCA_030425055.1 Actinomycetes bacterium
TCCGTACATCGCGCCCAGCATGGCGATCTTCGCCTCGGCGCGCGTCGGCACTGCGCCGGCCGCGACGACGCCGTCGTAGAGGTCGGCTCCGAGCGCGGCCGACGCCAGCTCGCGATCACGTGCCATGGCTGCGAGCACCCGAGGCTCGAGCTGTGCGACGTCCGCCACGACGAGCCGCCATCCCGGGTCTGCGCGGACGGCGGCGCGCAGCGGCCGCGGCAGCTGCAGCGCCCCGCCTCCCGCCGACGCCCAGCGGCCGGTGACGACGCCACCGGGAACGTAGGTCGGACGGAAGCGGGCATCACGCACCCACTCGGCGAGCCACGCCCAGCCGTTCGCCGAGTACAGCCGCGACAGCTTCTTGTATTCGAGAAGCGGCGCGATCGCGGGATGCTCGTACTCGGCGAGCTCCCACCGGCCGGTCGACTGCGCAGGGATGCCCGCGCGGTGGAGCGCGCGCAGCAGCTTCGGCTGCGAGTCGAGACTCGCCGTCGCGTCGCCGAGCTCGTCGCGAACGCGCGCCGCGAGGCGCTGCATCCGATCGGGCATTCCCCCGGTGCGCGCGCCGAGCGTCTCGGTGAGGATCCGGTCGTGCTCATCGGCGTCCCAGGGGACGCCGGCAGCGGTCATCTCGGCGGCGACGAGCGCACCGGCCGACTCGGCCGCGGTGAGGACACGCAGTCGCGTCGCGTGCGGTGACGCCGACACCGCGGCGCGCTGACGCCGCCACTCGGTGGCGACGTCGCCGAGCGCCGAAGGCAGGGCGTTCCCGGTGAGCTCGCCGAGGTCGAAGAGCCCGTCGTCACGCGCGGGCTCGGCATCGGATGCCGCATCCCAGCGCAAATCCGCGTCGAACGGTGTCCGGTCGGCGACGAGCTCGGACCCGCGCAGGATCGAGCGGCAGAGCCGGAGGTCGTGACACCGAGCGACGCGCACACCGGTAGCGAGAAGCGCGGGGTACCACTGCGGGGTGTCGCTCCACACCCAGCGCACCGCCGGAGCCTCATGATCGCGCACCCATTCCGCGAAGCCGTCGAGTGCGAACTCGTCGCGCGTGAGCACCTCGTCGGAGGCATCGCGCGTCTCGGCGGTGACGGCCGGCCCGGTGCGACCCAGCAGGATCCACGCGGCGTCAGTCGCCGTCATCGCCGAGGTCGCGGCGGAAGCTCTCGCGCCGGTCCATCGACTCGTTCGCCGCCGCATCCGCTCGGGCGTTCTCGGCGCGGGGAACCCACTCGAACCGCACATCGCGGTCGGCGATGAGCTCGCGCGCACGCTGCGCGAGCACCTGCATGTCGCGGTGCTTGATGCGCCAGCGACCCGACATCTGCTCGACGACGAGCTTCGAGTCCATGCGTACGCGCACGGACGCCGGATCGCGCTCGAGAGCCGCTTCCAGGCCCGCGATCATGCCGCGATACTCGGCGACGTTGTTGGTCGCGACTCCCACGTAGACGCCGACCTCCGTGAGGACCGCGCCGGTCTCGGGATCGATCACGACGGCACCGCCGGCGGCGGTGCCGGGGTTGCCCCGCGAGCCTCCGTCCGCCTCGACGACGAGGGCGACGGTCACAGTCCGGATTCCTCGGTGCGCACGAGGATGCAGCCGCACTCGGGGCACGTGGCGACGACGTCCTCGGCGACCTGAGCGAGCGCGTTGAGGTCGGTGCCCGACAGCACCATGTGACAGCCTTCGCACGTGCGGCGTCGCAGCAGAGCGGCGCCGGCGCTGCGCGTGGCCAGGCGCTCGTAGAGACCGACGAGCTCGGCGTCGATCGTGCCGGCGACGGCCGACCGATCGCGCGTCGCGGCCTCGAGGTCGGCCGTCGCTTCGGCGACGATGCGCTTCGCCTCGGCGCTCAGCTTCGCGCCCTCCTCATTCGTCTCGGCGATGAGCGATTCCTGCTCGGCGACGGCGGCATCCGCCGACTCGAGCCGCTCCATCACCTCGAGCTCGCCGTCTTCGAGGTCGGACTTCCGGCGGGCGAGCGATGCGAGCTCGCTCTCGAGGCCCTGGGCCTCCTTGACGTTGCTCGTCGCCGCGAGCCGCTCCTGGTCGCGAGCCGACCGGGCATCGACGACGGCGACGTCCGACTCGATCCGACTCAGCTCGGTCCGCAGGTCGTCGCGCGCCCCCAGGCGCATCGAAAGCTCCTGAGCAAGGGTCTGCCGTCGGGCGAGCAGCTCCTTGACCCGCTCCGCCTGGGGCGGGTTGCGGCGGGCGTCCTCGGCCCGACGGATGCGCGTGTCGAGGTCGGCGAGGTCGAGCAGCCGTCGCTGCTGGTCGGGGGTCGCGTTCACGGCATCCAACCTACGGCACCCCATCCCCACCGCGTCGGCGCTGCCCGTGTTGCGTCGCGTTACCGAGCTGTCGCGCCGCCGGCGGCCGCGCGGATAGCTTCGCAGGACACCCACCGAAGGAGACACCATGACGCTCGTCGCACCCCCGCGCACGGCACCGGCCGGGCAGGCCGTCGCCGCCGCGCACGTGCGCCTCAGCGACGTCGGGCGCCGCTTCGGCGAGCACGTCGTCCTGCGGGACATCGACCTCGACATCGCTCCCGGCCAGATCGTCACCGTGCTCGGGGCGTCGGGATCGGGGAAGTCCACCCTGCTGCGCATCGCCGGCGGACTCGACACCGCGACGAACGGTGTCGTGCGCATCGACGACGATCCCGTCACGGGTATCGACACGCGGGTCGCGATCGGATTCCAGGAGCCGCGCCTGCTGCCGTGGCGCACCGTGTCCGAGAACATCGCGCTCGGCCTGCCGCGCGGCATCGCGAAGTCGGAGGGAGCCGATCGCGTCGACGACCTCCTTGAGCGCACCGGGCTCGCCTCGTTCGCCCGCCATCGGCCACGTCAGATCTCCGGCGGCATGGCGCAGCGCACGTCGCTGGCCCGAGCCCTCGCGCGGCGGCCCCGACTGCTGCTCCTCGACGAGCCGTTCGGCGCACTCGACGCGCTGACCCGCCTGCGAATGCAGGACCTGCTCCTGGCCGTGCTCGGCGGCACGCCGACCACGACGCTCCTGGTCACCCACGACGTCGACGAGGCGCTCCAGCTCGGCGACCGCGTCATCGTGCTGGGCTGTGATCCCGACGGGCCGGCCGGCGCGCAGATCCAGCGCCATGTCGTCGTTCCGGGCGAGCGGCCACGTGACCGTGGGTCAGCGGCGCTGGCCGAGCTTCGCGCCGAGCTGCGCGTCGCGCTCGGCGTCGACCGACACGCGCACTGACCCCCGCATCCCCACCACTTCTCCACCCCTTCTCCACCCCTTCTCCCCACCCGACCGAAAGGCCGACCATGTCCCGTTCTCTGCGCGCCCTCGCCGCCCTCGCAGCCGCCACCGCGCTCGCCGTGGGCCTCACCGGATGCCTCGCCGGCGAAGACGCCCGCCCCGCCGCCGTCTCCGACACCGACGGCTTCGCCCTCAACCTCGACTGGGCGACGTACAACCCCCTCAGCCTGATCGTCAAGGATCAGGGATGGCTCGAGGAAGCCGGCTACGAGGTCACCTGGACCCAATCCCTCGGCTCGTCCAAGGCGAACGAGGCGCTGCGCGCCGGAGCCATCGACTTCGGGTCGACCGCCGGCTCGGCCGCGCTGCTGGCTCGCGCCAACGGAGCCCCTCAGCAGATCGTGGACGTGGTCGCCCAGCCGGAATGGTCGGCACTCGTCGTTCCGGCGGATTCGGACATCGCATCGGTCGAGGATCTGCGCGGCAAGACGGTCGCTGCGGCGCTCGGCACCGATCCGTACTTCTTCCTCGTGCAGTCGCTCGAGGAGGCGGGGCTGTCGGTCGACGACGTGACGGTCGAGAACCTCATCCACCCGGACGGGTGGGCCGCGCTGCAGGCCGGAGCCGTCGACGCATGGGCGGGGCTCGACCCGATCATGGCGACCGCTGAGGACGCCGGAGCCCAGCTCGTCTACCGGAACCTGGACTTCAACTCGTACAGCGTGCTCAACGCGACCGAGCAG
>JAUHVN010000279.1 GCA_030425055.1 Actinomycetes bacterium
TCCTCATCGGGGTGATCGCAGCGTTCGTCATCGGTCCGGAACGCCTCCCGAGGTATGCCGAGGCGCTCGCGCGCTTCGTGAAGCGGGCGCGGGAATGGGCCACCTCGGCCAAGACGCGCGTCAAGGACGAGATGGGCGACGACTTCGACGATGTCGACTGGCGCACGCTCGATCCGCGGCAGTACGACCCGCGGCGCATCATCCGCGAGGCGCTGCTCGACGACGCACCGGTCGCGCCCGCCGCCGCGGCGAAGGTCAAACCCGTCAACGCGGGCGCACCGACGGCGCTGCCTTCGCTCGCACCCGGCACGCCGCCGCCGTTCGACAGCGAAGCCACCTGACCCGTCTCACGGGCCGGGTGTGATCCGCAGCGAGCGCCCCGCCAGGCCGCGCGGACGACCCGCGAGTTCGGCGGCCAGGGCCGTGATCGCCCGGGCTGCCGGGTCGTCGGGGTGGGCGACCACGATCGGGACGCCCTCGTCCGCGTCCGCTCGCAGCGTCGGGCTGAGGGGCACCGTCGCCGCCAGCGGCACATCGAGCGCGGCGGCGACCTCGGCGCCGCCGCCGCTGCCGAACAGGTCGAGCGTCGTGCCGTCGGGCAGCGTCATCGCCGCCATGTTCTCGACCACGCCGATCGGGGTCTGACCGGTCTGCCGTGCCACCAGGCCGCTGCGGACCGCGACGTCGGCGGCCTGGCGCTGCGGCGTCGTGACGACGAGCACCTCGCCGTGGGGGAGCAGCTGGCCGGTCGAGATCGCGACGTCGCCGGTTCCCGGCGGCATGTCGAGCAGCAGCACGTCGAGGTCGCCGAAGTGCACGTCGGTCAGGAACTGGCGGATCGTGCGGTGCAGCATCGGCCCACGCCAGGCGACGGCGCCGCGCGGGTCGTCCTCGGGTCGCAGGAACATGCCGATCGAGATCGCCTTCACGCCGTGGCCGACCGGCGGCAGCATGAGGTCGTCGATGCGCGTGGGCTGGGGTGCGCGACCGGAGGCATCCACGAGACCCAGCAGCGCGGGGATCGAGAATCCGTGCACGTCGGCGTCGATCAGCCCGACGGCGAGACCACGTGCGGCGAGGGCGACGGCGAGGTTCGCGGTCAGCGTCGACTTGCCGACGCCCCCCTTGCCGCTGGTGACGGCGATCACGCGCGTGAGAGAGTCGGGGCCGAACGGGTTCTCGCGATCGAGACCGGCCTTCAGCCGATCGGTCAGCGCACGGCGCTGCTCGGGCGTCATGACACCGAGAGCGACGTCGACCGCGTCGATCCCGTCCACCGACAGTGCGGCATCCCGTACGTCGCGTTCGATGCGGTCGGATGCCGGACAGCCGACGATGGTGAGCCGCACGTCCACGCGCGCGCGGGTGCCGTCGACGGCGACGTCGGCGATCATGTCGAGCTCGGACAGCGGACGGCGCAGTTCGGGGTCGCTGACGGCTCCCACCGCGCGGCCCACGGCCTCGGCGAGGTCGGTCACGGCGCGCGGTCCTCCTCCGCGGCATCCATGTCGTCGTCGAGGCGCTCGAGGGCGGCCTTGAGCTCGGCGCGCAGCACGTCGCGCGTGACGACCTCGCCGGCGAAGTCGTTGAGCGCGAACCGCAGCGCCACGATCTCGCGGGCGAGGTACTCGGTGTCGGCGAGGTTGCGCTCGGCGCGCTGCCGGTCCTGCTCGATCTGCACGCGGTCGCGATCGTCCTGCCGGTTCTGGGCGAGCAGGATGAGGGGTGCGGCGTACGACGCCTGCAGCGACAGCATGAGGGTGAGCGCGGTGAACCCGTTCGCCGCCGAGTCGAACCTGAGGTCTTCGGGTGCCAGCGTGTTCCACGCGAGCCACGCGAAGACGAAGACGGTGAGGCCGACGAGGAACCACGGCGTTCCCATCGCGCGCGCGATCCACTCGGTGGCGCGCCCGAAGCGGTCGCGCGACGGCTGCGGCGTGCGCGTGAGCACGCCCGACCGACCGCGGGGGGCGTCGAGCGAGACCTGGCGGCCGGGCCGCGCCATCACAGCGGGATCCGTCCGGTCATCGGCGGCTGACGCGGCGGCACATGGCCGTCGTGCGAGCGCCAGTCGTCGGGCAGCAGGTAGTCGAGCATGTCGTCGATGCTCACAGCCCCCACCAGCCGGTGCGCGGGGTCGACGACCGGAAGCGAGACGAGGTCGTAGCTCGCCAGCAGTCGCGCGACCTCGGCGGCGCTCGCCGTCGACGCGACCGGCTCGACGCTGTCGTCGATGATGGCGCCCAGGCGCTCGTGCGGCGGGTAGCGCAGCATCCGCTGGAAGTGCACCGTGCCGAGCAGGCGCCCGGTGGGGGTCTCGTACGGCGGCAGCGTGACGAACACGGATGCGGCGAGTGCGGGGTGCAGCTCGTGCCGCCGAATGAGCGCGAGCGCCTCTGCGACGGTCGCGTCGGCCGGCAGGATGATCGGCTCGCTCGTCATGAGGCCGCCGGCGGTGTCGGGCTCGTACTTGAGCAGCTCGCGGACGTCTTCGGCCTCTTCGGGCTCCATGAGCTCGAGCAGCTGCTCGAGGCGGCCCTCCGGCAGCTGGCCGAGCAGGTCGGCGGCGTCGTCGGGCTCCATCGCGTCGAGGATGTCGGCGGCGCGCTCGTCGCCGAGCTGTTCGAGGATGAGGATCTGCTCGTCTTCCGGCATCTCCTCGAGCGCATCGGCGAGGCGGTCGTCGGGCAGCTCTTCGGCGACTTCGAGCAGGCGCTCCTCGGGCAGGTCGAGCAGCGTGTTCGCGAGGTCGGCGGGCTTGAGCTCGGAGTACGACGCGACCAGCTGCTCGGCGGACTGCGCTTCGCCGGGCTGGTGCTCCTCGCGCACGTCGGCCCAGTTCGCGAACGTCGTCGGGCCCTTCGCGAACGGCGACCCGCTCGTCTTCGGGCGGCGCAGGAACAGCTGGCCCACGTCCCATTCGCCGAGACGGTTGCGCTCGATGGAGACGTCCTCGATGACGGCGCGGCCCGAGCCGTCGGTGAGGAACACCTTGCGGCCCACGAGCTCGGCCATCACGCGCACCTCGCCGCCACGCTGCTGGAAGCGGCGCACGTTGATGAGGCCGGTCGTGATCACCTGGCCCGTCTGGATCGAGGTGACGCGGCCGATCGACAGGAAGACGTGCCGCCGGCCGGGGATCTCGACGACCAGGCCCACGACGCGCGGCGGATCGTCCTTGCGGAAGATGACGACGACGTCGCGGACCTTGCCCAGCCGGTCGCCGGCGGGGTCGAAGACGGAGCACCCGGTCAGGCGCGCGACGAAGACCCTCTGCGTGCTCACGCGTCCCAGCGTAGCCCGGCGACCGTGCGAGGATGGGGAGGTGAGCATGTTCGGCGGGCGCCCGCCGCAGGGGCGCGAGAGCGTGGGTCCGGCGGTCGCGTCGTTCCCCAGCTACGAGGCGGCGCAGAAGGCCGTCTCGACGCTCATCGCCGCCGACATCCCGGCGCGCGACATCGCGATCGTCGGTCAGGATCTTCGCTCCATCGAGCGGGTCACGGGGCGTCTCGGGTACGCCTCGGCGGCGCGGTCCGGCGCGATCAACGGCCTGCTGCTCGGTCTGCTCTTCTCGGCGATCCTCGTGATCGGGTCGCCGTCGGTGCCCATCCAGGCGTTCGTGGGCGTGCTGTTCGTCGGCATCGCGATCGGGATGCTGCTGAGCATCATCACCTACTCGCTCGTGCGCCGCCGACGTGACTTCGCGTCGGTGATGCAGGTGGTGGCCGACCGCTACGAGGTCACCGTCGCGTCGGGGAGCGTGCACAAGGCCCGCCAGGTGCTCGGGACTCCCGCACCCGTGTCGGAGGCACCTCAGCCCGTCCCGGCGGAGCCGGCAGCGGACGAGCCGCCCATGTACGGCGAGCGCATCACCCCCGCAGCACCGACCCCGGCCGAGCCGGACGGCACCGAGGCGGATCGGGTCGGAGAGGCCCCGCCGGTCGACGCGCAGACTCCGACACCCTCGGACGACGACGGACCC
>JAUHVN010000280.1 GCA_030425055.1 Actinomycetes bacterium
GGTCGGATTCATCGTCGCCGCCCTCGCCGGCAACTGGAGCATCTTCATCGCGTTCCTCGGCATCATCGTTCTGGTCGTCACGATCCACGACGCCGTGGCGCTCGCGATCGGGTACGGCACCGCCGTCGTCGGCGGGCTCGGCACGCGCGAGCGCAAGGCGATGACGTTCGAGGTCGGCATCCGCAACGCCGGTCTGGGGCTCGGCCTCGTGTTCGCGTTCTTCGGCGGACTCGGCGGCATGGCGATCGTCGCCGGCTGGTGGGGCATCTGGGACATCATCGCCGGCCTCATCGTCGCGAGCCTGTGGGCGCGGCACACCAAGCGCCGCACCGGCTCGGTCAAGGGCGATGCCTCGCGCCACGCGCGCACCGGCGACGCGGACGCGGCGGCCGAGGCATCCTCATGACCCGTGTCCTGATCACCGGCGGTGCCGGCTTCCTCGGCAGCCACGTCGCGGCGGCGCTCGTCGCGCGGCCCGATGTGGAACTGGTCGTCGCGGGAGACGTGCGGCGGCCGGAGCATCCGCTCGACGGAGTCGTCTATGACGAGTGCGACGTGACGGTCGCCGGCACGCTCGCGCCCCTGCTGGAGCGGCACGGCATCGATGTGGTGGTGCACCTCGCCGCGATCGTGAACCCCGGCCGCGACCACGACCTCGAGTACCGCGTCGACGTCGACGGCTCGAGGCACGTGCTCGAGGCCTGCGTCGCGGCGGGCGTGCGGCGCATCGTGGTGTCGTCGTCGGGTGCCGCCTACGGGTACCACCCCGACAACCCGGAGTGGCTGCGCGAGAGCGACCCGGTGCGCGGCAACGACGAGTTCCCGTACTCCAAGCACAAGCGGCTCGTCGAGCAGATGCTCGCCGGATACCGCGAGGCCCACCCCGAGCTCGAGCAGGTCGTGTTCCGGATCGGCACGATCCTCGGCCCGACCGTCGCCAACCAGATCACGGCGCTATGGGACGGCTCGCGGCTGCTGGCGATCCGCGGCTCGGAGTCGCCGTTCGTCTTCGTGTGGGTCGACGATGTGGCCGGGGCGATGGCGCGCGCGGCGACCGACGGCCCGCCCGGCGTCTACAACGTGGCCGGGGACGGCAAGGTGACCGTGAACGAGCTCGCCGACCGCCTGGGCAAGCCCGTCTTCACCGTGCCGGCGGGCCTGCTGGCGTTCGCGCTGCGGATCGGCCGCGCACTGCGGCTGACCGTGCACGGCCCCGAACAGGTCGGATTCCTGCAGTACCGGCCGGTGCTGGCCAACGACCGCCTGAAGTCCGAGTTCGGCTACACGCCGACCCTGTCCTCCGGCGAGGCCTTCGAGGCCTACCTCGACACCCACCCCGGCGTCGCCCGGCGGTGACCTGCCGCTCCGCGCGCCCAACTCCTCCAATCCGGGTCCTGCATCCGCCGACACGCCGCGTGCAGGCTCGTTCCGATGCGGATTGGAGGAGTTCGGCCGGACCAACCGCGTCCTCCACAGCCGCCGCCTCCCCCGCTCATCATCCACATCAGGTCGGATCGGGCGGGGAGCCGGTGATGGTGGCTGTCGACTGGTCGGCATGCCGCGCAGACAACACCCACCGCACCTGACCGATCACTACATCACCGCCGCTTCATTGCGCGCCCAGGGTGCCGGCAAACAGCAGATCGCCGAAGCGGTCGACAGCGGGCGCCTTCGGCGGATCCGACGAGGGCGCTACGTCGGTGCGGACGTGCACGACGATCTCGTGAAAGCGGGTTGCCTGGGTGCACGGCTCGACTGCGTCTCGCTGTTGAGGATGCTCGGGGTGTTCGTCCGCACGGAGGACCGGCTGCACGTCCAGGTCGAGCGCGGAACGAGTCGCATCCCCGATCCGTCGCGTGACGTCGTCCGCCACTGGCGTGTGTCGACCTGCCGCCGGACAGCCCTGGCGGCCGACCTCATCGACGCGCTTGCACAAGCTGTGCGCTGTCAATCACCGCGCGACGCGATCGCGACGCTCGACAACGCTTGGCACCTTGGGCTGGTGGACGAGTCCGCCATCGCCGACGTCTTCGCGCGCCTTCCCTTGCGCTACCGCCCGTTGCGCGCGCTGGTGGACCCGCGGGCGGAATCCGGCCCCGAGACCCTCATGCGGCTCCTGCTGCGCGGACTCGGCTGCGATGTGGAGCTTCAGATGAAGATCCCGGGCGTCGGGAGGGTGGACCTCGTCGTGGACGGCTGGCTCATCCTGGAGTGCGACAGTCGCGGATTCCACGACGGCTGGGAAGCCCACAAGCGCGACCGGCGACGCGATCTCGCCGCGGCTGCACTCGGCTACACGACCGTCCGGCCGCTGGCCGAAGACATCCTCTACCAGCCCGCGGCTCTCCTGGCCACGATGAAGGCCATCGTCGCTCACCACACGCCCTAACTCCTCCAATCCGGTCGGTCAGGGCCGGAATGTGGCCGGATGGCACGGATGGGAAACGGATTGGAGGAGTTAGGGCGCGCGTGGGCCGGTCGGCTATCGGTCGAAGCCCTCGCCGATGATCTCGATGAGCTCCTCGCGCTCCTCGACGGGCAGGAACGCGCCGGCGGCGGCGTTGAGCTGGAAGACCTCGAGGTCGTCGAGGTCGTAGTCGAACGTCTCGGCCAGCAGCGCCAGCTCGCGCGTGAGCGACGTGCGGCTCATCGTACGGTTGTCGACGTTGACGGTGACCGAGAAGCCCAGCTGGTACAGCAGGTCGAACGGGTGATCCTCGAGGGTCGTGCCCCACGCCGCGATGGCGCCGGTCTGCAGATTCGAGCTGGGCGAGAGCTCGAGCGGGATCTCGCGGTCGCGCACCCAGCGGGCCAGATCGCCGAACTCGACGAGCACCTCCTCGCCCGACCGCGAGACGACCTCGAGGTCTTCGGCGAGCCGCACGCCGTGGCCGAGCCGCAGCGCGCGGCCGTCGATGAGGGCGCCGCGGATCGAGTCCAGCCCGGCCGCCTCACCGGCGTGCACGGTCGCCGGGAAGAACTCGGATGCCAGGTAGTCGAAGGCCGCGCGGTGCTTCGACGGCGGGAAGCCGTCCTCCGGACCGGCGATGTCGAACCCGACCGCCCCGCGCTCGCGGTATGCGACGGCGAGCTTCGCGATCTCGAGCGACCGGTCGGTGTGGCGCATCGCCGTGATGAGCTGGCCGACCCGGATGTCGCGGTCGCGGCGGTCTGCGGCGTCCTCGCCCTGCTCGATGCCCTCCTGCACGGCCTCGACCGCTTCTTCGAGCGACAGGCCGCGCGCCAGGTGCTGCTCGGGCGCCCACCGCACCTCGCCGTAGACCACGCCGTCGGCGACGAGGTCCTCGACGAACTCGCGGGCGACGCGCGTGAGCCCCTCGCGGGTCTGCATGACGGCGGTCGTGAGGTCGAACGTCTTCAGGTACTCGACGAGCGAGCCCGAGTCGCTCTTCTCGGCGAACCAGTCGGCGAGGTCGTCCGCGTCGTCCTCGGGCACGTCGAGGTCGATCTCGTCGGCCAGTTCGATGATCGTCTGCGGGCGCACGCCGCCGTCGAGGTGGTCGTGCAGCGACACCTTCGGCAGGCTGCGGATCGAGACGCCCTGCAGTGCGGCATCGCCGTGCTGATCGATGGCCATGGGAACTCCTCGGCGGGTGAGACGGTGGCGGAACGGTGACGGTCGTGGCGGACGGAACGGATGCCTGCGCTCAGGCGGTGATGCGCTCGTGGACGATCGGTGCTCGAGCCGGGGCATCCGCCCCGATCTCCCACGCGCCGTCGAGCGCGGCCAGCGCGCGTTCGAAGCGGGAGCCATCCTGGCCCAGCAAGGTGAACAGCGGCTGACCTTCGGACACCGCGTCGCCCGGCTTGACGTGCAGGTCGACTCCAGCGGCGTGCAGCACCGGGTCCTGCGCACGGGCGCGTCCGGCGCCCAGCCGCCACGCGGCGACGCCGAACGGCAGTGCATCCATGCGCGCGACGACGCCCGGCGACGGCGCGACGACCGTGTGCGTCT
>JAUHVN010000281.1 GCA_030425055.1 Actinomycetes bacterium
GTCGACGTGCGGCGACGAGGACCGGCCGCGGGCTCCGGGCGGCGGGGCGTCGTACCACGTCAGCGTCGAGATCGGCGGGGTCGCGTCGACGGACACGAGGCAGATCTTCCTCTACTGACGCACGCGCGGTGCGCCCCGGGGAAACCCGCGAACCCGGCCCGGATCGCGCCATCGGAGCGATTCTCGCACCCGGGCGGTTCACAGGAAGTGTCCCCCGAAGAGGGGACAGCCGACCCCCTTGCGGGTGAAGTAGCCTTGTAGCAGCTCCCAGTCCGAGACTCGTGCGCTGACCCCAGCAGCGACTCGACCCCAGCGAGTGAATGCGGGTCTCCGGTGAGCCTTTGGCCCTCTCGTGCCTCTCCGATTCCCCGGAGACGCCGAGAGGGCCCTTCTGTGTCCCGGATGCCGTCGGCCGCGGCGTCTACCCTGGAGTGATGGCGTCCGTTCCCGCTTCTCCCGAGCCGCCGTCCGAGCCGCCCGAGCTGCGCAACGTGCTGCTGACCGACGCGCTTCAGACGCAGGATGTCGCCGCCGTGGCGTTCGCGCTGCGGCACGGTCCGACGGTGGTGCCGATCGTGCGCGACGACGACGGCGAGGGCGATCCCGACGGGGCGATCTGGACGTACCGCGATCCGGCGACCGCGCAGAACGTGCTGCTGCTGTTCAGCGACGCGGCCCACCGGCCCGAGACGCTTCCGGTCGGCCTCGCGCTGCTCTCGCCGGGCGCGCTGCGCACGTTCCTCGCGGTGCAGGGCGATGAGATCTCGACGGTGTTCTTCGACGTCGCCGGCCCCCACCCCATGCAGGCGAGCCCGGCCGACATCATCGCAGCGCTCGACGCCTGAGTTCGGGCACTCTCACCGTGCGGGCTCGATGTCGGTGTGCGCGAAGTCGTCGCCGACGTACAGCAGGGGCTCGCGGCGCTCGGTCGCCAGTGCGTAGCTGAAGCAGTCGCCGAGGTTGAGAGCGGCCGCGTGCCCGGAGCCACGGCCGTAGTCGCGGTAGGCCTGCCGGGCGATACGAACGTGGTCCGCCGTCACGGGCACAACGGTCGGTCCGATCGCCTCGATCAGAGCGTCGAACCGCGCCGAACGGACGGGGTCGCGCGTGCCGTCGGCGACGATGGATGCTTCGAGGAGGGTGCCGGCGGAGATCGCGAGTTCGTCCGCACCGCGGATGGCCACGAGGATGCCGTCCGCGGTCGGTTCGTCCTTCAGCAGTGCGATGAGAGCCGAGGTGTCGATGATCATCGGGGCAGGCCGGTCGTCGGGTCGTATAGGTCGGCCGCTGCAGCGAGGAGGTCGACGTCACGGAAGGCCTCCTGGGCTTGAGCGACGGCCCGCTCGAGTGCGTCGCCACGTTGACCCCGGGTGCGGGTCTCGTCGAGTTCGGCCAGCTTGGCGCGCACCGCCACCTCGACGGCGGATGTCTGGCTGACTCCCAGCGCCCGCGCGAGGTCGCGGACGGCCTCATGGACGCTCTCGTTCTTGATGTTCAGACTCATGGTAGAAGTCTACCCGTGAGGTCTACCTATCTACCACTGAGTCAGAACTCGGGTGCATCGTCGCCGGGGCGCGGTGCCGCGTGGCCGGCGAGTTCGCCGAGTGCGCGGCGCAGCGTGCGGGACGAGTCGTCCACCACGGTCGAGTAGCCCAGACGGGATGCCTCGGTGCTGCGCTGCGCCGATTGCGTCACCGGCCGGATCTCGCCCGTGAGCGTGAGCTCGCCGATCGCGGCGACTCCTCGCGGCAGAGCGACGTCCTTCAGGGCGTTCGCGACCGCGATGGCGATCGCGAGGTCGGCAGCCGGCTCGGTGAGGCGCACGCCGCCGACCGTCGAGACGTACACGTCCTGATCCGACACCTTCACGCCGCCGCGTCGCTCCAGGACGGCGAGCACCATCGCGACGCGGGCCGAGTCGACGCCGTTGACCACGCGCCGTGGGTTGGGTGCCGTGGTGCTGATCGTGAGCGCCTGCACCTCGACCGGCAGAGCGCGCCGCCCTTCGAGGGCGATCGTCACGCATGTTCCGGGTTGCGGGGCGCCGTGCCCGAGGAACAGCGCCGACGGATCGGGCACCTCGGCGATTCCGGCGCCGGTCATGTCGAAGCATCCGACCTCGTCCGTCGGACCGAAGCGGTTCTTGAGCGCCCGCACGAACCGCAGCGACGTCTGCCGGTCGCCCTCGAAGTGGCACACGACGTCGACCAGGTGCTCGAGGATGCGGGGACCGGCGATCGATCCGTCCTTCGTCACGTGGCCGACGACGATCGTCGGCAGCGCGCGCTCCTTCGCGATGCGGATGAGAGTGGATGCCACTTCGCGCACCTGCGACGGATGCCCCGCCATGCCCTCCGACATCGCCGACGACACGGTCTGCACCGAGTCGACGATGAGCAGGTCGGGGGCGACCTCGTCGACGTGCCCGAGGATCGTCGCGAGATCGGTCTCGCTCGCCAGGTACAGCTCGTCGTGGAGTGCGCCGGTGCGCTCGGCGCGCAGACGGACCTGCGCGGTGGATTCCTCGGCGCTCGCGTACAGCACGCGGCGCCCCTCGCGCGCGGCCTGCGCCGCGACCTCGAGCAGCAGCGTCGACTTGCCGACGCCCGGCTCGCCCGACAGCAGGATCGCGGCGCCCGGCACCAGGCCGCCGCCGAGCACGCGGTCGAACTCGCCGACACCCGTCGTCGTGCGTGGGCTGTCGGCGGTGTCGATGTCGGTGATCGGTCGTGCGCGACGCGAGGCGCCGGGCGCGACGGGCGAGACCGACCGCACGATGCCGGTCTGCTCGGCGGCCTCGACGACGGTGCCCCACTGCTGGCACTCGCCGCAGCGGCCGACCCACTTGATCGTCGTCCACCCGCACTCGGTGCAGCGGTACGGCGCGGTCTGCGTGGGGCGGCGGGACGGCATGCGTCCAGGCTAGGCGGCACCGCCGACGTTGTGCGGTTGCCCCTCCACCCCTTCGCTGAGACTGCATCCGTTCGCCGAGACAGCGCCCGATGCCGGCATGCTCGTCTCGCGGATGCAGTCTCAGCGTTTCCGGTGGGTGGGCGTGGAGCCCGTGCCCAGCCGCCGCTGGTAGCCTGGAAGCACTTGCAGCGCTCAGATGCGCTTCTCGCGTCGTAGAACGCTTCCCTCGCCGCCGTCTCTCAGACGGGCCCGGCTGACATCTTTCGCACGGCGAACCCGCTCGGGTCTCGATGCGGGCCACCGACCAGGGCGCCACTGCGCCCGGAGAACCCCCAATGACTGACATCACTTTCGGCGCGCTCGGCGTGCCCCGTCCGCTCGTCGACGCGCTCGCCGCCGACGGCAAGACCACCGCCTTCCCCATCCAGGTCGACACCCTGCCCGACACGCTCGCCGGACGCGACGTGCTCGGCCGCGGCAAGACCGGCTCGGGCAAGACGCTCGCCTTCTCGATCCCGCTCGTCTCGCGCCTCGGCGCCGAGGGTTCGGCATCCGCTCGTCGCGGTCGTCCGCGCGGCCTCGTGCTCGCGCCGACCCGCGAGCTCGCGACCCAGATCAACGCCACCCTCGAGCCGCTCGCCGCGGCGTACGGGCTGCGCACCACGACGATCTTCGGCGGCGTGAACCAGAACCGGCAGGTGCAGGCGCTGCACAACGGCGTCGACATCATCGTCGCGTGCCCGGGCCGCCTCGAAGACCTCATGAAGCAGGGGTACGTGCACCTCGACACCATCGAGGCGACCGTGATCGACGAGGCCGACCACATGGCCGACCTCGGCTTCCTGCCCGGCGTCACGCGCATCCTCGCGGCGACGCCCAGCGGCGGACAGCGGATGCTGTTCAGCGCGACGCTCGACAACGGTGTCGACAAGCTCGTGCGGCGCTTCCTGCAGAACGAGGTCGTGCACTCGGTCGACGAGGCCACCTCGCCGGTCGCCGCGATGACCCACCACGTGTTCACGCTCGTCGACACCGACGCCAAGAAGCGCGTC
>JAUHVN010000282.1 GCA_030425055.1 Actinomycetes bacterium
GCGCTGGCCCTCGACACCGAGACGCATCGTCGCATGCAGGCGCAGCTCGACGCGAGCCTCGCGACGGCGGGGGTGGCGAGCGTCGAGATGTCGGTCGGGTCGGCGCCGATCGAGGTGACGGCTGCACCCACGCGCTCGACTCGTGTGACGGGACCCCCGCTCGTGCTCACCGAAGCCGGCTTCGGCTTCCTGTCGGGCGAGGAGCTCACCGAGATCCCGGGCCTGTCGGACGCCGTCGTCGAGCAGTCGCCGACGGCCGTGCAGGTCGCGCCCGAGCGCGACCTGGCGGCGGTGCGACGGCCCGACGGCGCGGCGGTGCGGGTGGAGGCATCCGGTGCCTGGATCCTCGCCGACGCCCGCGCGGGGCTCACTGCGCCGTCGATCGACCCCTACGGCTACGTCTGGAGCGTCGTCGCCGACGACCCGTCGAGTCTTCAGGCGGTCGGCGCCGACGGCGAGGCGATCGAGATCGCGGATGCCTGGCCGGGCGCGACGCGGGTCACCGCGTTCTCGGTCTCGCGCGACGGCGCGCGCATCGCGGCGGCGGTGCTCATCGGCGGCGAGTACGAGGTGAGGGTCGCCGGCATCGTGCGCGACGGAGAGGCACCGGTGCGCCTGGGCGACCCCCTCATGCTGGGCGAGCTGTCCGGCGAGGCGCTGTCGGTCACGTGGCTCGACGACACGACGATCGGTGCGGTGGCGCGATCGGGCGAGGATCGCGTCGTGGTGGAGCAGCCGACGGGAGGGTCGGCGACGTCGTACATCGGACCCCCCGAGGCGGTGTCGCTCTCGGCCGCCAACCCCCTGTCGAACCTGCGCGTGCGCTCGGCGGACGACGCGATGTTCGTGCGCCGCGGCACGAACTGGACGCAGAGTGCGACCGGCATCCTCGTGCTCGCGACCCAGCAGGGCGCTCCGCAGTAGTCCGCGGCCGTTCCTCCCCAGCACCTCCTTCTGCCGACCCCGTCCACAGCGTGGCACCGCGGCGGTCGACGCGCGACGCGTCGGGCCCAGGCTGAGGGGATGTTCGACACCGGACCCGTCCAGCGTGCGTTCCAGGACGCCCTCGCCTTCGTGCTGCCGGTCGACTGCGCCGGATGCTCGACGCCCGACACCGCACTGTGCGAGGCATGCCGCGACGCGCTCGCGCCGCGCCCGGTCGCGCTCGCGGTCGGCGTCGACGCGCGGGCGTTCGCGGGTCTGCGCTTCGACGGCGTCGCGGCACGGGTGATGCGAGGTCTCAAGGAGGAGGGCCGCACCGGACTCGCGCGGGCCCTCGCGCCGGCGCTCGGTGCGGCCGTGGGCCGTCTGCCCGGCGCTGTGGAGGCGCCTGCGACGATCGTGCCCGTGCCGACGTCTCGCGGGTCGATGCGCCGACGGGGGTATCGCGTCGTCGACGTCATCGCGCGGCGCGCGGGGTTCGCGCCGCAGCACCTGCTTCGCCTCGCCCGCCAGCCCGCCGATCAGCGTGGCCTCACCGCGGATGAGCGCCGCGACAACGTGGCCGGCAGCATGGTCGCCCGCGGCGCGGCGGGACGCCGGGTGATCGTCGTCGACGACGTCTCGACCACCGGCGCCACGCTCGCCGAGGCCGTGCGAGCCCTGCGCGACGCGGGCGCCGTCGTCGTCGGCGGCGCTGTCGTGGCGGCGACACCCCGTCGTGCGGGCCGCGGCACCGCGTTCAGCGAGCGCCGGGGTGCGGCATCCGAAACTCATGGGTGACAGGCACCCGGTCGCGGGCTAGCGTGGGAGAGACAAGGCGACTGAGGTCCGCCCTTGGCCGGGAGGACCGGAACAAGGAGGTCAGGGATGGAAACCAGCATCGTCGGCGTGGGAGTGGGGATCACAGATCGATTCCGCTCGGTCGTCGAAGAGAAGGCCACCCGCATCGAGCACCTCGCGCCGCGCGCGCAACGGGTCGACGTGAAGGTCACCCACCGCGCGTATCACAACGGCCGCATGGAAGACGACACCGTCGAGCTCACGGTCACGGGCAAGGGGCCGATCATTCGCGCCGAAGCCACCGACGGCGACAAGTTCGCCGCACTCGATCTGGCGGTCGACAAGCTCTGCGAGCAGCTGCGACGCGCGAAGGACAAGCGGGTGGACGCCCGCAAGCATCCGCGCGGAGCCAAGCTCGAGAAGGGCACGGGTGCCATCTCGGGCATCGACGTGCAGCCCGCCTCGGCCGACGTGCTGCGTGCGGTCGCGACCGGGGGGATCCCCGTCGTCACGGTCGAGGACGACGAGGAGTACACGCCCGTCGTCATCCGCACCAAGGAGTTCGACGCCGAGTGGATGACGGTGGAAGAAGCCGTCGACCGCATGGAGCTGGTCGGCCACGACTTCTTCCTGTTCATCGACGCGCGCAGCGACCACCCGAGCGTCGTGTACCGCCGCAAGGGCTGGGACTACGGCGTGATCTCGCTGACCGCGCAGGCGCCGCCCCTCGAGGAGGCCGTCGCGTCGTAGCGCGGCCCGGCGACACCGATCGCTGAGACTGCATCGGTCGGCCGAGACAGCGGCGCTCACCCGCTGTCTCGGCGGCCGGATGCAGTCTCACGGTGCGGGACGGGGCCGGCAGGGGAGCGGTCGGCGGTGTCAGTCGAAGATGCCGTCGAGGATGCTGCCGATCACGAGGCCCCCGAGGATGCCGCCCATGAGGTCGGACCCTCCGCCACGGCGGCCGCCGCCCATGCCGAAGCCCGGCATGCCCATATCGCCGAGCCCGCCCTGCGGGCGCGCGCCGTCGATGTCGCGCTGGGCCAGCTGCAGGCCCTCGCTCGCGAGGAAGGCGGCGCGGCGGGCCATGTCGAGCGCCTGCTCGCGGTGGTCCTCGTCGATCTGCGTGGCCGCGGCGGCCGACGCGCCGAGGTAGCGGTCGAGGTCGACCCGTACGCGCTCGGCCTCGGCGAGACGCGTGCGGGCGTCGGCGCCGATCCAGCCCCGGTGCCCCGCGATCACGTCGCGCGCCACCGCGAGCTGGCGGTCGGCGTCGTCGATCGCGTGTCGGACGTGGGCGAGGTCGGGGATCTGGCGGGCTGCGCGCTCGCGCGCCGCGGCGATCGCCGCATCCAGACCGGCGTTCGCGGCGCGCAGCTGTGACAGCTGCGCGAAGGGGTCGGTGTTGACGCCGGCGGCGGGCAGCGCTCTGAGTGCGGCCTCGAGCTCGGCCACCGCGGCGGTCACCGCCGGAACCTGGGGCGCCGTGCGCGCCGCGATGAGATCGCCGCGCGAGTCCTCAACGACGGCAGCGAGCGTCGACTCGGCGCGCAGCGCCTCGACCTCGAACGTCTCGACCGCATCGATGAGCGTCTCGGCGCGCCGCGCGGCCTCGGTCGCGGCCTCGAGCGCCATGTTGGCCTGCTCGCGCTGGCCCGCCTCGCGGCGCCGCTCGGCGACGCCTGCGCTGTGCTCGGCGAACCCGATCAGCTGCTCGGCCTCGGCGGGGTTCGCCTCGACCTGCGACAGCGCGTGCGCGGCGTAGCGGGCGCCCAGGCGCGTGACGGTGTCGCGCGCGTGGGGGATGCGGGTGCGCAGATGCGCGGCATCCGTTCGCACCTTGGCGATGATCTCGGGTGCGCGCCGTGCCCGCGCGATGGGCTCGGCGAGCGCCTCGGTGCGGTCGTCCAGCAGCTCTTCGGCCCACTCGCACAGCTGCACGATGCGCGCGTTGCGCGTGCGCAGCTCTTCGGGCGTGTCGGGGATGTGGTCGTGGTTGAGCTGGTGGAGGTGGAACGCCTCGCGCAGGTGGGTTCGCACCGCCGCGTGGGCCTCGCGAAGGTCCTTCGTTGCATCCGGGCCCAGCTCGGCCTCGGCGAAGGCGAGTTCGTCGCCCGTCAGCCGGATGCGCTCATCGGCGTCGACGAGCGCGCGCTGCGCCCGCAGTGCCAGATCGGCGTCGCTCGCCTCGAGCTCCGCCTGTTCGCGCTTGCGTCTGCCCCAGAATCCGGCC
>JAUHVN010000283.1 GCA_030425055.1 Actinomycetes bacterium
GTCAGCACCGTACGTCGGTCGTACGTTGCGATGGCGAACTGGATGGCGCTGCCCGACTGTCGCACACCGGTCGCCGCAAGGTCGATGACGACCGAGTTGCTCCCGGGGCTGCCCGCGTCCGTCGCCGGCTGCTGCGGGCTGGTGCCCGTCAGGCCGAAGATGTCCACGGGACCCGCGGCAACCCGCGACTTGTTGGCGATCCGCACCGACGCCGCACCGTTCTTGAGCTTCGCCGAGGCGGGCGCGGTGACCTCGGCCGCCTTGCGGGGCAGCACCGTCCAGCCGAGCTGCAGGCTCTCGCCGGCCCCGGTCGCCGTGATCCAGCCGTCGAACTCCGGCGCGTTGAGCGTCGTGCCGTCGCCGTTGGACCCGACGTTGTCGAAGGGCCAATCGGCGAGCTTGGACCCGTCGATCTTGAGGTGCACCTTCAGCTTCTGCGTCTTGCCCTTGGGCACGACACCCCCAGACGGGGTGACGCGCACCGACACCGCGCCCGATGCCTCGTCGGCGGGATCGCGGAACGACACGTCGAAGGAGTACTTCTCGTTCTTGCTCGACGTGTTGGTGATGGATGCCTCGATGGTCGTCTCGTAGACACCCGTCACCGAGGGGATGCCGAAGCCGACGTTGCCGGCGCCGTCCGGACCGGCGAACCAGCCCACCGCATCCGCGGCCGGAGCGACGCGCACCTCACCCGCGCCGATGCGCGAGATCGGCGTGACATCGAAGCCGGTCGCGGTCGGCGTGGTGTTCGACGAGTCGGCGGCGTTGAGCAGTCGCGCCTTGATCTCGGCCGGCGTCGCCGACGAGAACTTGTCGAGGAGCAGTGCCGCCGCACCCGAGACGACCGGAGCCGCACCCGAGGTGCCGCCGAAGTTGGTCTCTTCGTCGCCGGTCGCCGTCTCGGCCGACAGCCACGCACCGGGCGCGCCGATGTCGGGCTTGGCGCGGTTGTCGGTCACGGTCACACCGCGACTCGACGTTCCGACCATGGTGTTGGCCAGCGAGATCGCGGTCGCCGGGTCGATCGTCGCGGTGACCGGGCCGCTCGCGAGGGCGTCGACCAGCTGGGTGCCGGCGGCCTGGGTGATCGTCAGCGTCGGGATCGTGACCGGCTCGTTGCTGCCGAAGCTGAAGCTCGGAGCGTCACCGGGGACGTTGTTGTAGATGATCGCGGCGATCGCGCCGGCCTTCTGTGCGAACAGCGCCTTGTCGGACACGTTGCAGGTGCCGCGCGCGATCAGTGCGATCTTGCCCGCGGTGTCTGCCGAGAAGGCGCCCTCGGAGCATCCGACGCCGCCGCTGTCCGTCGGACGCACGAGCGGGGCCGAGATCACACCATCGGGCTGCGGCGACCACGACTGGTGCACCGACCGGTTGATCGTGATGCCGCGGTCGGTCTCGATGACCCACTGCAGGTCGTCGGGAAGCGCGGTCTGCGCGACGCTGATCACCCCGGGAGCCGACGAGGGCGAGCCGACGATGAACGGACGGTCGGCGGAGTTGCCGGCCGAGACCACTACGGTGATCCCCGCGTGGACGAGGTTCGCGGCGGCGAAGGACGAGTCGTCCTGGTCCTGGCCGTACGACGAGCCGAGCGACATGTTGACGATGTCGACCGCGTCCGAGATGTCGCCGTCGCCGTTGGGGTCGAGCGACCAGTCGAGGCCCTGCAGCATCGCGACGCCGTTGCACGACGTCGACACCGACGAGCACACCTTCACGGCGTACAGGTCGGCGCCGGGCGCGATGCCCTGGTGCGTCCCGTCGGCGCTACGGCCGCCGATGATGTCGGCGACGTGCGTGCCGTGTCCGCCGTTCCACGGTGCGACACCGGGGGCGTCGAGCGGGTTGGCGTCTTCGACGACATCGCCATTCGGCCACTCGTCGCCGACGAAGTCCCAGCCGCCCTTGACCTTGGGCGCGCCGGGACCGAAGTAGTCGGCGCACGCGCCGGTGACGGGAGCGGATGCTCCGGCGAAGCACGTGTTGTAGAAGTCCACCTCGCCGGGACCGCCGAGGTTGAAGTGCGTGTAGTCGATGCCCGAGTCGAGCACCGCGACCTTCACTCCGCTGCCGTCGTAGCCCTCGTCGTGCAGCGCAGCCGCTTCGACGTACTCGATCGCCTGGGCGAGGCTGCCCGACTCGACCGGGTCCGCGCTCGTGGAGGAGTGCGTCTCGTACCGCGCGATCGGCGTGATCGAGATGACGTTGGGAAGTGCGGCGAGATCATCGAGCTTCGACGCGTCGACCGACACGGCGACGAGGTTCGCGGCGAGCTGCGTGCTGCCGAGCTGGGTGCCGCCGAGCTTCTTCGCCTGCGCGGCGAACGCCTTCTGCTGACCGGCGACCTTGTCCTTCTTGGCCTTCTGCGTGCCCTTCGAGGGTGCCTTGCCCTCGGCCAGCGCTCCTTCGGTCACCGATTCGGCGATCGACGGCTCGGCGAGCCGGACCGTCACCTCGACGGTTCCGGTCGCGCCCTTCAGGCTGGTCGACAGACCCATCGGCTCGGGTGCCGTGACCGTGGGGTCGAGGGCCCCCTCGGGAATGGGCACGGGTGCCGGGTCGCTCAGCCCCGGCGCCGCCGAGGCCATGGGCGCTGCGCCCAGAACGAGAACAGGCACCGCCGCGACCGCGACGATGCCCGAGACGATACTGCGGAGACGATGATTCAACGAACACTCCCTGGTCGGAATATCTGGAGATGCCCCTCGTCGAGCATTTCCTCAGGGAACTCTAAGCCGACTCTCAAATTGTGGCAATGCCGTTGTGGCGGCCGCCCACCCCGCTCCCGGTCGGCGCGGTCTCCTAGACTGACGGGATGGCCGCCCTGTCGTTGCGGGAGATCCTGGGCCCGCACGCGCGACCGTGCCGACGTGCCCTCACCGCAGAGGTCGGAACGGCACTGCCGCCGCTCATCGACCACCACGTCCACGTGGCGCTGATCGACGAGCACGCCTTTCCCGCGGGCGGGATCTCGGGCATCCTCGACCTCGGCGGAGATCCCGCCGCTCTCGCCCGCCACGCCCGCACGCCGATGCCCTCGCTCGCCTACGCCGGTGCCTTCCTCACCGCCGTCGGCGGCTACCCCGTGGGCCGGTCATGGGCGCCGGCTGACATCGTGCGCGAGGTGTCGTCGCCGTCGGATCATCCGGGGGTCGCGGGCGGTGCGGCGACCGCGGTCGACGCGCAGGCCGAGTTCGGGGCATCCGTCGTCAAGGTCGTGCTGCACGGCGGCGCACCGACGTTCGACGATGCGACGCTCGCGGCGGTCGTGCAGCGCGCGCGAGAGCGTGGGCTGCCGGTGGTCGCGCATGTCGAGGGCGAGGGGATGACCGCACGTGCCGTGGCCGCCGGAGTCGACGCGCTCGCGCACGTGCCGTTCACCGAGCGGCTCGACCGCCGCCTCATCGAACGGGCCGCCCGCGCCGGTCAGCAGTGGATCTCGACGTTCGCCATCCACGGCGATGCCGACCGCGCGATCGCCGTCGCCAACGCCGCCGCGTTCCTCGACGCGGGCGGCACCCTGCTGTACGGCACCGACCTCGGCAACGGCGACCTGCCCGTCGGTGTCAACGAGACCGAACTCGTCGCGCTCGCAGACGCGGGCCTGCACCCCGCCGGGATCGTCGCGGCCATGACCGACCCCTGGCCGGCCGAGCGGGTTCCGCCGGGTGTCACGACCTTCGTCCCCGGCCCCGCCCCGACCGACGACGACGCCGTACCCGGATGGCTGGCGACCGCCGCCGTCGTCCCCACCGAGGAGCTGCTCCACGATGACCTCTGAACTCGACGCTGCGGCATCCGCCCACGACGCCGCCGATCCGCTGCGCCACTACCGCTCGCTCTTCACCGGCGCCGAGACTCCGCTGGTGTACTTCGACGGCAACTCGCTGGGTCGACCTCCGCTGGCCGTCTCCGAGCTGCTCGACGGCTTCGTCGCCGACGAATGGGG
>JAUHVN010000284.1 GCA_030425055.1 Actinomycetes bacterium
CCGTGCTGCGCTCGTTCCAGGCGTTTCGGACAGCCTGGGCATCGTAGCCAGGGGCCTGGGCGCTGGGCTCGATCATGGAGCCGAGGACCGTGCCGAAGTCATTGGGGGTGTTGTGGTCGATGGAGGTCTCGCTGATGGCGCCCCCTTCGCCGATCCGGGTCAGAAGGGAGACCTGACCCTGGGAGACCCCGAGGACCAAGCGTTGTTCAAAGACCTCGACCACCGCCAATGCGTTGTTGTTCCCAAGGGAGCGGATGGCCACGACTTGGACATCATCGAGGGAGGTGTCGGGGTTGCCGATCTTCTTGCCGATGAGGTCTTCGGGGGTGGCGATGTCAGCGCCGTCGGCCAGCGAGAGGATCGTGAACGGGTTCTTCTGGAACGTCGCGCCGATGATCTTGAGCGGGGCGTCCTGCTCGGCCACCGCGGCGCCGACGGACGCGGCGTCGCTGAGGGCGAACTGCACCGTGCCCGAGAGCAGCTTGGCCACTCCGGTGTCGGGGCCGGCGATGCCGATCACGTCCGAGAAGCCGGCCTCGTCGTAGTAGCCGTTCTCGTACGCGTAGAACTCGCCCGCGAACTCCTCGTTCTTGATCCACGAGTACTGCACGCTGATCTCGCCGTAGTCCATCGACTCGTCCGAGCCGACCGAAGCGGCGGGCTCGCCGCCTCCGGAGGCGCAGCCGACGAGGACGAACAGGGATGCGGCGGCCGTCGCCGCGACGGCGGCGAGACGGGCGCGCCGCGAAAGGTTGCTGTGTGATGCCATCGGGATTGGCTCCCCCTTCTGGTGCGTTGTGATCAGACAGACGTTAGGGGTTGCACGTTTCACGGCGTGCGTCGCGGTGTTTCGGCGGTGTGACGGATGCCGCGGCTCAGGGCGCCGGCACGCCGTTCGCGAGGCGCCACACCCGCTCGCGCGTGAACGGCTGGTGGTGCGGCCGGGCGCCGAGCGCGCGGGCGATCGCGTTGCCGATGGCGGGTGCGACGGGGTTGTACGGCGCTTCGCTCATCGACTTCGCCCCGTACGGCCCGAGGTCGTCGTCGGTCTCGGCGAAGTAGACCTCGGTGTCGGGGATGTCGGCGAACTGCGGCACGCGGTACTGGCGGAAGACCGGGTTGACGACGGCGCCGCGCTCGTCGATCAGCACCTCTTCGTACAGGGCGCTGCCGACGCCCTGTGCGACGCCGCCCTCGATCTGACCGCGGCACTGCGCGGGGTTCATGATCGTGCCGGCGTCGGCGGCCTGCACCGACTGCAGGATCCGCACCGACCCGGTCTCGGGGTCGACGGCCACGCGCACCGCATGCACGTTGAACGCGAGCGAGCGGCGCTCGCCGAACTCCGCGCCCGCGGCGGTGAGACCCTCGGCCGTGCGCTCGTCATCGCCCGCGGCGGCCACGATCTCGGCGAAGGCCACGACCCGCCCGCCGACGTCGACACCGTCCGGCACGAGTCGCGCGTCTGCGGCATCCGCTCCGGTGACGGATGCCGCGACCTCGAGCATCCGCTCGCGCAGGGCGAGGGATGCGGCGTGCACCGCCTTGCCGGCGACGGTGATGCCCGTCGACGCGAAGGCGCCGGTGTCGTGCGCCACGAGATCGGTGTCGGCGTGGCGCAGGTCGATGCGGTCGAAGTCGGCCTCGAGCGCCGACGCGGCGATCTGGCGGTGCACCGTGGTCGAGCCGCTGCCGAAATCGGCGGTGCCCGATCGGATGACGTAGGTGCCGTCCGGGCGCAGCGTCGCCGTCGCGTGCGACACGTGGCCGCCCGGTGCCAGGGTCGCGAGCATGCCCATCGCCATGCCCTCGCCGACGAGCCAGCCGTCGGGGGCGACCGCGTCGGTGCCGCGGCGCAGTGCGGCTTCGGCGAGGTCGAGGCACTGGTCGAGGCCGTAGCTGCCCCACACGAGGTCCTCCTCGTACTCCTCCTCGGGATCGGGATGCAGCGGGTCGCCCTCGCGCACCGCGTTGAGGCGGCGCAGCTCGAACGGATCGATGTCGAGGCGCTGGGCCAGCATGTCCATCGCCGACTCGATGCCGAGCATGACCTGCCCCAGTCCATAGCCGCGGAACGCGCCCGACGGCACGGTGTTGGTGTACACGACCTCGGCGTCGAGGCGGCGCACGGGCGACCGGTAGATGATCGTCGACTCGGCGCAGCCGTGCATCATCACGCCGATCGCGTGGTTGCCGTAGGCGCCGGTGTCGCTGAGCACGTCGAGCTTGATAGCGGTCAGCCGGCCCTCGTCGGTCGCGCCGAGCGTCACGGCCACGCGCATCGGGTGGCGCACCGACGTGCGGGTGAACTCCTCGACGCGCGAGAACTCGAACGCCACCGGTCGCCCGGTGCGCAGCACGGCGAGTGCGACGAGGTCTTCGCTGAACAGCTCCTGCTTTCCGCCGAAGCCGCCGCCCACGCGCGCGACGTGCACGCGCACCGTCGAGGGATCGCGGTCGAGCAGGCGGGCCACCTCGTCGCGCACGAGGAACGGCACCTGCGTGCTCGAGCGGATCACGATCCGGCCGTCGTCGTCGAGCCACCCGACCGCGCCGTGGGTCTCGAGCTGCGCGTGCGACACCCGTGAGGTCTGCCACTCGCCGTGCACCGTGACCGCGCTCGCGGCCAGCGCGTCGTCGATGTCGCCGCCGACGCCTTCGTGCAGCTCGGCGATGACGTTGCGGGATGCCTCGGCGACCCGATCGTCGGGAGTGAGGTCGGGATGCAGCACCGGGGCGCCGGGCCGGCGCGCCGCCTCGGGGTCGAAGACGGCGGGCAGCACGTCGTAGTCGACGATGATCGCCCGGCAGGCGGCATCCGCGGCCTCGGCCGTCTCGGCGACGACGGCCGCGACGCGCTGGCCGACGAAGCGCACGGTGTCGTCGAGGATGCGCGTGTCGTCGGGATCGTCGGTGCGGTGCTCGTGGCGTGCGGTCGAGAACCGGGTCGTGGGCACGTCGTGGTGGGTGAGCACCGCGACGACGCCGGGAATGGCGCGGGCTGCGGCGGTATCGATCGAGCGTATGCGCGCGTGGGCATGCGGCGAGCCGATCACGCGCAGCACGAGTGCGCCGGGCACCGGCTCGTCGAACGTGAAGGGCTCGCGACCCTGAACGATCTGACGGGCGGCCGGCGCGGCGACCGAGGCGCCGACCCCACCCGACGCGTCGGCGGTCGTGACCCGAGCACCCGTCTCGCGCACCGGTCCGAGCGTTGCGGCGCGGATGGCCTCGCGGATCGGCCGGTAGCCGGTGCAGCGGCACAGGCTGCCCTTCATGCGGCGGTCGAGGTCGGGCAGGTCGTCGGCGGTGAGGGTCGACGCGGTCACGGTCATGCCGGCGGTGCAGAAGCCGCACTGGAAGCCGAAGCCGGTCGCGATCGCCTCCTGCACCGGATGCAGCTCATCGCCCGGCGCGAGGCCGCCCGCCGTGGTCACCTCGCGGCCGTCGAGCCGCGCGGCGGGCAGGATGCACGAGTGCACGGGCGCTCCGTCAACCAGCACCGTGCACGCGCCGCAGTCGCCGGCGTCGCATCCCTTCTTGACCTCGGTGCGACCGTGCTCTCGCAGGAGCGTGCGCGCGCACTGACCCGGCCGGGGCTCGGCCTCGACCTCCGTGCCGTCGACCCGGAACCTCACGGAGCCCCCAGCCGCCCACGCGCGCGCTCGGCGAGCACGGCGCTCACGCCGCGGCGCCAATCGGCGGCGCCGAGCGGGTCGGTGTAGAAGTCCGGCGCGGCCTCGACGCGGGCGCGCAGCTCGGCGGCGTCCGGCATCCCGCCGAAGCGCATGACGTGCGGGGTGAGCGTCGCGGCGGTGACCGCGAACACGGTCGATCCGTCGGCGTCGCGGCGACCCGTCACGACGGCGCCCGACCGGCCGAGCTCGGCGAGGGCGATCTTCTCGAGCACGGTGTGGGAGCGCAGG
>JAUHVN010000002.1 GCA_030425055.1 Actinomycetes bacterium
AGGTGCGCAGCGGATTGCGCAGATCGTCGGGGAGCCTGCGCCAGCGCTCGTACCACGTGCCGTCGTCGACGACGGCGGCGTCGGCCTGACCGAAGTCGCTGATCGTGCCGTCGGGCCGCGGAAGGATGAGCTTGACCCGCTGGTCGAGGCCGGCCGTGCCGAAGACGTCGAAGTCGGGTCCGGTGAGGCTCACCCGCACGAAGTGCGGCGTGAGTCGGTGGACCGCGCTCACGCGCGCGAGGTACGGGCGGTAGGCCGGGCGCACGAGGGTCGAGGTCGAGAAGCTCACGGGGTAAGGCTAGCCTTACCTTCCAGCATCCTCAAATCATGTGACGACGATCACGCTGCCTCATGGGCATGGCCGAGCCGGATGCCCGGCACCAGCGCGAGCAGCGCGACGCCGGTCGCGATGGCGAAGACGGCGGTGAAGGCGGCCGGTCCCCCGCCGAGCGCAGTGAAGACGAGCCCGAGGATCGCGATCGACACCGCGGAACCCAAGGCGTCCGCGATCGACAGCGCAGACGAGTTGAACCCCTGGTTCTGCGGCGTCGAGTACGCGAGCGTGAGCACGGTCAACCGCGGATACATGAGCCCCATCCCGCCACCGGCCAGCGCCCAGCCGACGACGAGCACCGCCGGCGACAGGTGCCAGAGCGCGGTGGCCCCGACAGCGGCGGTGGCCGCGGCCAGTTGCACGATGCCGAGCACGGCGATCCGCGTGTTGCCGAGCCGATCACCGAAGCGACCCGAGACGTCGGCAGCTGCGGCCCACATGAGGGCGGCGGCGGTGAGGCCCAGCCCGGCCCACGTCGGCGAGAAGCCGAACTCGTCGATGAGCAGGTACGGCACGTAGATCTCGCCCCCGAACAGCGCCGCGGCGATGAGCCCGCGCATCAGGACGACGCTGGGCAGGCCGCGGGCGGACAGCAGGGTGCGAGCAGGAAGCAGGGGCCGGATCGCGAGGACGATCACGACGACCGAGGCCGCGACGGCGAGCAGGGCATAGGCGCCGAGCTCGCCGGCGAGGCTGAGCGCGAGGGCGCCCGCCGCCACCGCGACGGCGAGCGAGAGGCGCAGCCCGATCCGGGCGCGCGACGGGTCGTCGGTGCCCAGCGGCAGACCGTGCAGCCGCAGCACGACCGCCGTGAATGCGGCGAGGGTGAACACGGCGACCCCCAGGAACACCCACCGCCAGTGCAGGAACTCGGCCACGGCGCCGGCGAGCACCGGACCGATCAGCGACGGAACGACCCATGCCGCCGAGAAGGCCGCGAACACGCGACCGTGGATTGCGGGCGGATAGAAGCGGGCGACGACGACGTACAGCGCCACGGTCTGACCGCCCGTGCCCAGTCCCTGGATGAGGCGGCCGATCACGAGCACCTCCATCGAGGTGGCGATGCCCGCGATCAGCAGGCCAATCACGAAGAGTGCGACCGACGTCGTGAGCGGCGCGAGCACTCCCCCGCGATCGCACCACGCGCCCGCCGCGACCATTCCGACGACGCTGGTGGCGAGCGTGCCGGCGAATGCCACGGCGTACAGCGCGTCGCCGTCGAGGTCGGCGCTGACCACCGGCATGACCGTGGTCACCGCAAGCGCCTGCGTCGCGGCGAGGAAGATCATCGCGACGGCGCCGACCGTCACCCACACGTAGGGCCCCCGCCAGACGCTGGTCGGGGGTGCGGCTGCCGTCATCACGACGAGACCAGCGCGCCCATGCGCTCGACGGCCTGGCGGAGCACCTCGGGCGAGCAGCCGAAGTTGAGGCGCACGTGCCCTCGGCCCTCGTCGCCGAACATCGGTCCGTGGTGCAGCGCGACGCGCGCGTGCCGCAGGATGGTCGCGGCCGGGTCGTCGCCCCAGTCGTACGCGGTCAGATCGATCCAGCCCAGGAACCCGGCGTCGGGCACCCGGTAGTCGGCCTCAGGCAGATGCTCGGCGAGCACGGATGCCAGCAGGCGGCGGTTCTCGTCGAGCGCCGCCAGTTCGGAATCCAGCCACGCGTCGCTGTCGGGGTGGAACGCGGCGACCCCGGCGATCGCGCCGATGTGACTGGTGCGCCACTGCACCTCGTCGGGCATCCGGCGCACTCGCGCTGAGGTGTCATCGGCCGCCGTGATCATGAACGCGCACTTGAGGCCTGCGAGGTTGAACGCCTTGCTCGCACTCGTGACCGCGTAGCCGACGCGCGCCGCGGCGTCTGACGCATCCAGGAACGGCGTGAAGACGACGTCGGGCTGGGTCAGGGCCGAGTGGATCTCGTCGCTGACGACGGCCGCTCCGAAGCCCGCGGCGAGGTCGGCGAGGGCGGCGAGCGAGTCACGCGAATGCACCGTGCCGGTCGGATTGTGCGGATTGCACAGCAACACGGCGCGCGCTCCCTGCGCGAGGGCCGACTCGATGCCGAGCAGATCGAGCTCCCACCCGTCACCGGTGTCGACGAGCGGCACGCGCTCGGCCACGGCACCCGCCTCGGCGATCGCGGCGAAGAACGGCGGGTAGACCGGCGGAGTGACGACCACCTTCTCGCCCGCCTCGGTCAGCCGGCGGAGCAGTTCGACCACGCCCATGATGACGTCGCCGGTCGTCCGCACGCGAGCGGGATCCAGCTCCCAGCCGAATCGGCGCTGCGCGAACGCCGCGTACGCGCCGGCGATGCCCGGATCGTTCGTGGAGTACCCGGTGTCGCCGCGCTCGATCGCGTGGACGACCGCCTCTCGGATGCGGGGGGCGAGCGGGTAGTCGGTCTCTGCGACGAAGAGCGGCAGGACGTCCTCGGGATACTGCCGCCACTTCACGCTGGTGCGGGTCCGCAGCTTCTCGATCGGCAGGGCTTCCAGGGGGGTGACGCTCATATAGCGAAGCCGAGGGCACGCATCATGTCGCGGCCGTCGTCGGTGATCCGCTCCGGGCCCCACGGCGGCATCCACACCCAGTTGATGCGGAACCGATCGACGACCTCATCGAGCGCCTGAGCCGTCTGCTCCTCGAGCACGTCCGTGAGCGGGCATCCGGCCGACGTGAGGGTCATGTGGATGATGAGGGCGTCGTTGTCGTCGTCCCAGGCCAGGTCGTAGATGAGGCCGAGGTCGACGACGTTGATCCCGAGCTCGGGATCCATCACGTCCTTGAGCGCCTCGGTGACCTCGTCGTACTTGTCCGCTGTCAGCGTCACGGTCATGTAACGATTCTACGCCTCGATGTCGGCTGCCGTCTCGGCCACCGGCTCGAGATAGCGGTCGTAGCCCTCGTCCTCGAGTCGGTCGGCGAGTTCGGGGCCGCCCTCCTCGACGATGCGACCGGCCACCATGACGTGAACGAAGTCGGGGTGGATGTACCGCAGGATGCGCGTGTAGTGCGTGATGAGCAGCACGCCGAGGTCGGTCTTCTCCTTGGCGCGGTTGACGCCCTCGGACACGATCTTGAGCGCATCCACGTCGAGTCCGGAGTCGGTTTCGTCGAGCACCGCGATGCGGGGCTGCAGCAGCTCGAGCTGAAGGATCTCGTGGCGCTTCTTCTCGCCGCCCGAGAAGCCCTCGTTGACGTTGCGCTGCGCGAACTTCGGGTCCATGCGCAGGTTCTTCATCGATTCGCGCACGTCCTTCATCCACGTGCGGATCGCCGGCGCCTCGCCGTCGAGCGCCGTCTTGGCGGTGCGCAGGAAGTTGGTCACCGTGACGCCCGGGATCTCGACCGGGTACTGCATCGCGAGGAAGAGACCGGCGCGGGCGCGCTCGTCGACCGACATCTCGAGGACGTCCTCGCCGTCGAGCGTGATCGAGCCGCTGGTGACCGTGTACTTGGGGTGCCCGGCGATCGTGTAGGCGAGCGTCGACTTGCCCGAGCCGTTGGGGCCCATGATCGCGTGGGTCTGGCCGGTGGTGATGGTCAGGGTGACGCCGTTGAGGATGGGCGTGGTTCCGGCATCCGTCTCGACCGTCACGTAGAGGTCGCGGATCTCGAGAACAGACATTCAGACTTCCTTCTTCAGGTTCGGGTCGATGAGCACGTCGTCGCCGTCGATCGTCACGGCGAACACGGGGACGGGCTCGTAAGCGGGGAGGTTGAGGGGCTGACCGGTGCGCAGCGAGAACGCCGAGCCGTGGGCCCAGCACTCCAGCGTGTCGCCGTCGACGAAGCCCTCGGCGAGCGAGATGTCGCCGTGGGTGCAGGTGTCGCCGATCGCGTGCACCTCGCCGTCGCCGTCGAGCACGACGGCGATCGCGACGCCGTCGACCTCGACACGCAGGGCGGTGTCCTGCTCGAGGTCGCTCAGCGCGCAGACACGGGTCGCGCTCATGCCGCGGCCCCCGCGGCCAGCTCGCGCTCGATCGCGTCGATGAGCTGCACCTCGAGGTCGGGCACGCCGATGCGCTGCACGATCTCGCTGAGGAAGCCGAGCACGACCAGGCGCCGGGCCTCGTCCTCGGCGATGCCGCGGGCCTGCAGGTAGAACAGCTGCTCGTCGTCGAAGCGGCCGGTCGCGCTCGCGTGTCCGGCGCCGATGATGTCGCCGGTCTCGATCTCGAGGTTCGGGATCGAGTCGGCGCGCGCGCCGTCGGTGAGCACCAGGTTGCGGTTGGCCTCGTACGAGTCGGTGCCGACGGCGTCCGCACCGATCAGCACGTCGCCGATCCACACGCTGCGGGCGCTCTCGCCCTGCAATGCGCCCTTGTAGAGGACGTCGGCGGTCGTGTGCGGCCCCTTGTGGTGCACGTAGACCTGGCTCTCGAAGTGCTGACCCGAGTCGGCGAACGTCAGGCCGTACATGCGACCCTGCGATCCCGAGCCGGCCAGCTCGACCGACGGGTTCACCCGCACGACCGAGCCGCCGAAGGTCACGACGAAGTGCGTGAGCGAGGCATCCCGGTCGACGCGCGCCTGGTGTGCGGCCACGTGGACGGCGTCGTCGTCCCACCGCTGCAGCGAGATGACGGACAGGCGGGCACCGTCGCGCACGATGATCTCGACGTTCTGCGCGTGCTCGGCCGTGCCGACGTGGTCGAGGATCACGGTGCCCGACGCATTCGGCTCCGCCTCGATGACGACGTGGGCATGCGCGAGGCCGCCCGTGCCCGTCAGCTTCACGTAGACCGGCCGATCGAGTTCGGCGTCGGCGGGGATCCGCAGCAGTGGTGCCTGCGCCTCCTGCGTCCACGCGATCGCGGCGGGAAGGTCTTCAGGGACGAAGAACTCGCCGCGCGGGCCCTCGCCTGCTGCCAGCCGCAGCTGGTCGACGACCTCGGGAGCGTCGACGTCGACGAGGATGACGTCGTGCGGTCCTGCCTCGTCCACCAGGAGGGGCCGGATGCGGTCGATCGGGGTGTGCTTCCAGTTGACCTCGCGCCCGGTCGGCGTCTCGAAGTCGGCGGGGTCGTACGAGCGCGGTCGCTCCGAGCGCGTCTGCACCGGAACGAAGGCGCCTGCCCCGTCGGAATGCGGCCGTGAACCCGGCACCTTCGCGGGTGCCTGCGTCGTGGTCGTCATCTAGCCGACCGATCCTTCCATGCCCATCTCGATGAGCTTGTTGAGTTCCATCGCGTACTCCATGGGCAGCTCGCGTGCGATCGGCTCGATGAAGCCGCGCACGATCATCGCCATCGCCTCGTCCTCGGCCATACCGCGGGACTGCAGGTAGAAGAGCTGCTCCTCGCTGACCTTCGAGACCGTCGCCTCGTGCCCCAGCTGCACGTCGTCGACGCGGATGTCGATGGCCGGATACGTGTCCGACCTCGAGATCGTGTCGACCAGCAGCGCGTCGCACCTCACGGTGTTCGCGGAGTGGTGGGCGTTGGCATCCACCCGCACCTCGCCGCGGTAGCCGGCGCGACCGCCGCCGCGCGCGATCGACTTCGAGACGATCGACGACTGCGTGTAGGGCGCCATGTGGATCATCTTCGCGCCGGCGTCCTGGTGCTGGCCGGGGCCGGCGAAGGCGACCGAGAGGGTCTCTCCCTTGGCGCGCTCCCCCACCAGGAAGATCGACGGGTACTTCATCGTCACCTTGGAGCCGATGTTGCCGTCGACCCACTCCATGGTCGCGCCCTCGTGCGCGATCGCACGCTTGGTCACCAGGTTGTAGACGTTGTTCGACCAGTTCTGGATCGTCGTGTAGCGCACGCGGGCGTTCTTCTTGACGATGATCTCGACGACCGCCGAGTGCAGCGAGTCGCTCTTGTAGATCGGCGCGGTGCAGCCCTCGATGTAGTGGACGTACGAGCCCTCGTCGGCGATGATCAGCGTCCGCTCGAACTGGCCCATGTTCTCGGTATTGATGCGGAAGTACGCCTGCAGCGGGATCTCGACGTGCACGCCCGGGGGCACATACACAAATGAACCACCGGACCACACTGCGGTGTTCAAAGCCGCAAACTTGTTGTCTCCGGCTGGGATAACGGTGCCGAAGTACTCCTGGAAGATCTCTGGGTGCTCGCGAAGAGCGGTGTCGGTGTCTAGGAACAAAACGCCCTGCGCCTCTAGGTCTTCACGAATCTGGTGGTAAACCACCTCGGACTCGTACTGGGCTGCAACACCGGAGACCAAGCGCTGGCGCTCTGCCTCTGGGATACCTAGCTTTTCGTAGGTGTTGCGAATGTCTTCTGGGAGCTCTTCCCAGGTTGTCGCCTGGCGCTCGGTGGAGCGCACGAAGTACTTGATGTTGTCGAAGTCGATGGCGCTGAGGTCGGCACCCCACGTCGGCATCGGCTTGCGGCCGAACAGCTGGTGTCCCTTGAGGCGGGTCTTCAGCATCCATTCGGGCTCGGCCTTGAGCGCGGAGATGTCGCGCACGACCGCTTCGCTCAGACCGCGGCGCGCACTCGCCCCGGCGGCGTCGGGGTCGTGCCAGCCGAACTCGTAGACACCGAGCCCTTCGAGCTCAGGACGGTCGATGAGCACATCGGACATGGTCACTTCCTCCTCCGGACCCGACGGTGTCATCCGCTCCGGCATTCATGCTCCTCCGGTGGAGTTACCGGAGGGGGATGCCGCTGGTGGGTCCTCTTCGTTCGGCGCCGACCTTCGCGCCTAGACTGTCAATCGTGCACGGCGCCCAGGGCCCGCGCATCCGACCCCACGATTCTACAGGTTCCGCCCCGACACGGCTCCACCGCGCACTGCGGCACGAGCCCGCGGCACCGGCCAGGAGAACGATCCCGCATGTCCGCTGACACGTCCGTCCGGAGCGCCCCGACCGGGCTTCGCCGCCTGTGGGAATGGCTGCCGGACAGCGTCGACCGGCGCGTGATCGTCGCGGCGTGGGCGACCCTGGTGGTGCAGATCGGCATCGTCGGCACCGGCGGCCTCGTGCGGCTCACAGGCTCGGGGCTCGGCTGCCCGACGTGGCCGCAGTGCACCGAGGACTCGCTGGTCGCCACGCCCGAGATGGGTGTCCACGGGGTGATCGAGTTCGGCAACCGCCTGCTCACCTTCGTGCTCGTGGCCGTCGCGATCATCACCTTCCTGTTCGTCGTGCGGATGCGGCGCGACCGCCGCGATCTGTTCTGGCTCGCCCTCGTGATCGGCCTCTACGTGCCGCTCCAGGCCGTCATCGGCGGAATCACGGTGCTCACGAACCTCAACCCGTACGTCGTCGGGCTGCACTACTTCGCCTCGGTGATCCTCGTGGCCCTCGCGGCGGCGCTCGTGGTGCGCGTCTACAGCGAGCCCGGACCCCGTACGCCGGTCGTCCCCCGCTGGTTCGCCGCGACCGCGTGGAGCGCCGCCGCGCTCGTCGTGGTCACGGTGGTCGTCGGCATCCTCGTGACCGGATCGGGCCCGCACGCCGGCGACGGCGGCGCGGCCCGCAACGGTCTGAACCCCGAGTTCATGCAGCACCTGCACTCGTGGCCCGCCTACGCCCTGTTCGCCGTGACGCTGGTGCTCTTCGCGGTGTCCTTCCGGATGCCCGCACGCCTGCCGGTGTGGACCGGTCTGCTGCTGGGCGTCGAGCTGCTGCAGATCGTCGTGGGCCTGTGGCAGGCCCGCACCGGCCTTCCGATCGCGCTCGTCAACATCCACATGGTGCTGGCCGTGATGCTCGTCGCGGCGATGACAGCCGTGGTCATGCACCTCACCGCCCCGGTGCGCGAGCCCGTGCGCGCGCCCGCCTCCCCGGCATCCGTCTGACGGCGCCACCGCTTCGACCGCGGCGAATCACGGGTGTGGGGCCGATCTGCACGACATTCGGCGCGGTCGAAACGGCTGGCCAGTGATTCGACCGCGCCGAAGACGCGGTGCTCGCTCGGCGCACCCACTGTTCGGCGCGGTTGAACGGCTCTCGCCCGGGGGTCAGAAGGGCAGCAGCGGGTCGACGGCGATCGCGACGAACAGCAGCGTCAGGTACGTGATGGATGCGTGGAACACCCGCATCGGGCGCGGCTCGGTGCCGCGCACCGCCCGGTTGTACAGCCGGTGGGACTCGTAGATGAACCAGCCGCCGAACACGAGCGCCGACACCGAGTAGACCAGGCCCATGCCGGCGACGGGCACCAGCAGGAGCGAGCAGGCGACCGTGGCCCACGCGTACAGGATGACCTGCAGGCCCACCTGCGAGCCGTTGCGGGTCGCGCCGAGCATCGGAACCTCGACGCGCCCGTACTGCTCGCGGTACTTCATCGACAGCGGCCAGTAGTGCGGCGGCGTCCACAGGAACACGAGCGCGAAGAGGATCACGGGCGGCCAGGCCAGCGAGCCGGTGACCGCGGTCCACCCGATGAGCACCGGGAAGCAGCCCGCGATGCCGCCCCACACGATGTTCTGCTCGGTGCGGCGCTTGAGGATCATCGTGTAGATCACGACGTAGAAGAAGATCGCGCCGGCCGACAGCACCGCCGCCAGCCAGTTCGTGGCGAGCCACAGCCACACCGTCGACACGACCGCGAGCGTCCACGCGAAGATCAGCGCACCGCGCGGCGACACCTCGCCCGTCACGAGCGGGCGGTTCTCGGTGCGCTGCATGTGCGCGTCGATGTCGCGGTCGAGGTACATGTTGAACGCGGCCGCCGAGCCGGCGCTCATCGACCCGCCGATCACCGTCGCCAGCACGAGCCACAGACTGGGGAACCCGCCCTGCGCCAGGATCATCACCGGAACGGTGGTCACCAGCAGCAGTTCGAGCACGCGCGGCTTCGTCAGCGCGATGTAGGCACGGACGGTGCGACCGAACGATTGCCGGGCGGCGGGTGCGCCGATCGCCGACGTCGTCGTGATGTCCATCGCCCCCGCATTCCCAAGAAGTCGGATCACAGTCTATGACATGGGACGCATAGGGCCCCCCTCGGGAGCGTGGCCCTTCGCTATGCTGAAACCACGCGCGCCCAGCGCCGGCCGCCAGTGTCGCGGCCCGTGCGAAATGTCGGGCGCTCCCCCTGAGACGGAAGGCGGTCCGGTGTCGGAACTGCGTTGGGATGAGATCGATCGGCGCGCAGTGGACACCGTCCGCGTGCTCGCCGCAGATGCCGTGGAGAAGGTGGGCAACGGCCACCCGGGTACGGCGATGAGCCTGGCCCCGGCGGCGTACCTGCTTTATCAGAAGGTGATGCGGCACGACCCGGCGGACGTGCACTGGCCGGGCCGTGACCGGTTCATCCTGTCGGCGGGCCACTCGTCGCTGACGCAGTACATCCAGCTGTACCTCGGCGGGTTCGGGCTCGAGCTGGACGATCTGAAGTCGCTGCGCACGTGGGGCTCGCTGACCCCGGGGCACCCCGAGTACGGACACACCGACGGCGTCGAGATCACCACCGGGCCGCTGGGCCAGGGGCTCGCCTCGTCGGTCGGGTTCGCGTACGCGGCGCGGTACGAGCGTGGCCTGTTCGACCCGGATGCCGCACCCGGCGAATCGCCGTTCGACCACCGCATCTTCGTGATCGCCTCGGACGGCGACCTCGAAGAGGGCATCACGAGCGAGGCCTCGAGCCTCGCGGGGCATCAGGAGCTGGGCAACCTCGTCGTCATCTACGACGCGAACCAGATCTCGATCGAGGACGACACCGATGTGGCGTTCACCGAAGACGTCGCGAAGCGGTACGAGGCCTACGGGTGGCACGTGCAGACCGTCGACTGGAAGAAGACCGGGCAGTACATCGAGGACGTGCCCGAGCTGCACGACGCCATCGACGCGGCCACCGCCGAGACCTCCAAGCCGTCGATCATCATCCTCAAGACGATCATCGGATGGCCCTCGCCGGGCAAGCAGAACACCGGTGCGATCCACGGGTCGAAGCTGGGCGCAGACGAGCTGCGGGCCACGAAGGAGGTGCTCGGCTGGGACCCGGACGAGACCTTCGTGGTGCCCGACGGTGTGCTCGACCACACCCGCGCCCTGGGTGAGCGGGGTGCGGCCGCGCACGCGGAGTGGCAGGAGCGGTTCGATGCGTGGGCCGAGGCGAACCCCGAGCGCAAGGCGCTGTGGGACCGCGTGAACGCCCACGAGCTCCCTGCCGATCTCGCCGACGCCCTGCCGGTGTTCGAAGCGGGCAAGGACGTCTCGACGCGCGCCGCGTCGGGCCAGGTCATCAACGCCCTGGCCGCGCAGCTTCCCGAGCTGTGGGGCGGGTCGGCCGATCTGGCCGAGTCGAACCTGACCACGATCAAGGACGCGAAGTCGTTCATCCCGACCGAGTGGTCGACCCACGAATGGGACGGCGACCCGTACGGGCGGGTGCTGCACTTCGGCATCCGTGAGCATGCGATGGGCGCCATCGTCAACGGCATCGTGCTGCACGGTCCCACCCGCGCATTCGGCGGCACGTTCCTGATCTTCAGCGACTACATGCGCCCCGCCGTGCGCCTGGCCGCGCTGATGAACATCCCCTCGATCTTCGTGTGGACGCACGACTCGGTCGCGCTCGGCGAGGACGGTCCCACCCACCAGCCCGTCGAGCAGATCCCGAGCCTGCGGCTGATCCCGAACATGACCGTGGTCCGCCCCGGTGACGCGAACGAGACGGCGCACGCGTGGCTCGAGATCCTCCGCCGCCGCGGCGGCCCGACCGGCATCGCGCTGACCCGGCAGAACCTGCCTGTGTTCGAGCGCGGCGACGGCGAGGCATCCGGCGACACGCTCGCTTCGGCGGCCGGAACCGCCCGGGGCGCGTACGTGCTCGCCGAAGCCCCCGGCGGAACCCCCGACGTGATCCTCATCGGCACGGGCTCCGAGGTGCAGCTCGCCCTCGCCGCCCGCGAGACCCTCGCCGCCGACGGTGTCAACGCCCGTGTGGTGTCTGCGCCGTCGCTGGAGTGGTTCGCCGAGCAGGATGCCGCCTACCGCGAGTCCGTGCTTCCCGCGGCGGTCACCGCCCGTGTGTCGGTCGAAGCCGCCGCCACCGGGCTGTGGCGCGGCGTCGTGGGCGACCGCGGCCGCACCGTCGGCATCGACCACTTCGGCGCGTCGGCCGACTACAAGACCCTGTTTGAGAAGTTCGGCATCACCGCCGACGCCGTCGTCCAGGCGGCCCGCGACACCCTCGAGGAGAACGCATGACCACCCCCACCGCGCGCCTGGTCGAGGAGGGCGTCAGCATCTGGCTCGACGACCTCTCGCGTCAGCGCATCATGACCGGCAACCTCGCCGACCTCGTCGTCACCCGCAACATCAGCGGCGTCACCACCAACCCGACGATCTTCGCCGGCGCCCTCTCGCAGGGCGAGGCCTACCTCACCCAGGTCGGCACGCTCGCCGCCGACGGAGCTGACGTCGACCGTGCGATCTTCGAGATCACGACCGACGACGTGCGCGCGGCCGCCGACGTGCTGCGTCCCGTCTACGACGCGACGAACGGGGTGGACGGACGGGTGTCGATCGAGGTCTCCCCCGACCTCGCCCACGACACCGAGGCGACCATCGCCGAGGCCCACAAGCTGTGGGAGCGGGTCGACCGCCCCAACGTGCTGATCAAGATCCCCGCCACCAAGGCCGGGCTCCCCGCGATCACCGAGGTCATCGGCGCCGGGATCAGCGTCAACGTCACCCTCATCTTCAGCCTCGAGCGGTACGGCGAGGTCATCGACGCGTACCTCGCCGGCGTCGAGAAGGCCAAGGACGCCGGGATCGACATCTCCGGCATCCAGTCGGTCGCCTCGTTCTTCGTGTCGCGCGTCGACTCCGAAGTCGACAAGCGCCTCGGCGCCGCCGACGCCCCCGCCGACCTCAAGGGCAAGGCCGGGGTCGCCAACGCGCGGCTCGCGTACGAGCTGTACGAGCAGAAGTTCGCGGAAGACCGCGCCACCGCCCTCGTCGCCGCCGGCGCCACGGTGCAGCGGCCGCTGTGGGCATCCACCGGAGTCAAGGACCCCGCGTACCCCGACACGATGTACGTCACCGACCTCGTCGCGCCCGGCACCGTGAACACGATGCCCGAGAAGACCCTCGACGCCACCTTCGACCACGGCGAGATCACTGGCGACACCGTCACCGGTAACTATGCCGACGCGCACGCCGTGTTCGACCGCCTCGCCGACGCCGGCATCGACTTCGCCGACGTCACCCAGGTGCTCGAGGACGAAGGCGTCGAGAAGTTCATCGTCTCCTGGCACGAACTGCAGGCCACCGTCCGCACGGCGCTGGACGAGGCCGCTCGATGAGCTTCGAGCTCCACCTCACCGGCCACGTCAAGTCGGTCGTCCACGAGACGCTTCCGGGGCTGGTCGCCGACCTCGTGGCATCCGGCATCACCGCCGGTGACCCGAGCCTGTGGGGGCCCGCGGCCGAGGACGAGGCCTCGCGCAGGCTCGGCTGGGTGCAGGCGGTCAGCGTGTCGCGGCCGCTCGTCGCCGAGATCGAAGCGCTGCGCTCCGAGCTCACCGCACGAGGCGCGACCCGCATCGTGCTCGCGGGCATGGGCGGCTCGTCGCTCGCGCCCGAGGTGATCACGCAGACGGCGGGCGTGCCGCTCGTCGTGCTCGACTCCACGGCTCCCGGTCAGGTGCTCGCCGCGATCGACGGCGACCCCGAAGCGGGCGGCATCGAACGCACCGCGCTGGTTGTCTCGTCGAAGTCGGGCTCGACGGTCGAGACGGATGCGGCCCGCCGCGCCTTCGAAGCCGCGTTCCGCGACGTCGGCATCGACCCCGCCGAGCGCATCGTCGTGGTCACCGACCCCGGCTCGCCCCTGGAGGCATCGGCGCGCGAGGCCGGCTACCGCGTCTTCACGGCGGATCCCACCGTCGGAGGTCGCTACTCGGCGCTCACCGCCTTCGGCCTGGTGCCCGCCGGTCTCGCGGGGGCCGACATCGGCGAACTGCTCGACGAAGCGGATGCCACGTTGCTCGAGGTCGCCGTCGACACCCCTGAGAACCCAGCGCTCGTGCTGGCCGCGGCGATCGCCGGCGGCGATCCCCGCCGCGACAAGCTCGGACTCGTCACCGACGGCACCCATATCGTGGGACTCCCCGACTGGATCGAGCAGCTGGTCGCGGAGTCGACCGGCAAGGACGGCACCGGCATCCTGCCCGTCGTGCTGCTGCCGGTCTCACCCGAGCTCGACACGAAGCCCGCCGACCTGCAGATCGTGCGTCTGGTCGATGAGGCGAACGAGTTCCACCTGTTCGAGCACCACACCGGCGAGGTTCTCGTCAGCGGTTCGCTCGGCGCGCAGTTCGTCGTGTGGGAGTACGCCACCGCGATCGCGGGCCGGATGCTGGGGATCAACCCGTTCGACCAGCCCGACGTCGAATCGGCGAAGCAGGCCACTCGAGGCCTGCTCGAGGCGTCGCCCGCCCCGGTGCCGGCGGCCTTCGAGGTCGATGGCGTGCAGGTGCGCGTCTCGGATCCGTCGCTCGCCGAACCGGGCACCGTGGCGGGTGTTCTGGACGCGCTGTGGAGCCGCATCCCCGACGGCGGCTACGTCGCCATCCAGGCCTACGTCGATCGCCTCGCCCTGCCGCAGCTCGCCGGGCTGCGCGAACTGGTCGCCGCCGACTCCGGCCGGCCCACCACGTTCGGCTGGGGTCCCCGCTTCCTGCATTCGACGGGCCAGTACCACAAGGGCGGCCCCGCCGTCGGAGTCTTCCTCCAGATCGTGGAGGACACCGACGTCGACCTCGAGATCCCCGGACTGCCGTTCACGTTCGGCACTCTCATCCGAGCACAGGCCGCGGGCGACGCGTCGGTGCTCGCGGCACACGGCCGACCGGTCGTGACCCTCACGCTGACCGACGCGCGCGCCGAAGTGCTGTCCCTCTTCGAAGCCGCCCAATAGGAGCATCCGCCCCCTCATGAGTGTGGAAACCGAATCGAGCACGCTGTCCGGCGTCGAGATCTCTCGCGGTCACAACCCGCTGCGCGACCCCGACGACCAGCGGCTCAACCGGATCGCGGGTCCGAGCGCGCTGGTCATCTTCGGTGTGACAGGCGATCTGTCGCGCAAGAAGCTGATGCCCGCGGTCTACGACCTCGCCAACCGCGGGCTGCTGCCGCCGGGCTTCGCGCTCGTCGGCTTCGCGCGCCGCGACTGGGAGGATCAGGACTTCGCGCAGGTCGTCCACGACGCGGTGCGCGAGCATGCGCGCACCGAGTTCCGGCAGGAGACGTGGGAGCAGCTGCTGCAGGGCATCCGCTTCGTCTCGGGTGAGTTCGGTGACGCGGATGCCTTCCGTCGCCTGCGCGAGACGGTCGAGAAGCTCGACGTCGAACGCGGCACGATGGGCAATCACGCGTTCTACCTGTCGATCCCGCCGAAGGACTTCCCCCTCGTCGCCGAGCAGCTGAAGGCCTCGGGTCTCGTCGACGACACCGCCGACCAGCCCGAGCGCTGGCGCCGCGTCGTCATCGAGAAGCCGTTCGGCCACGACCTCGCCTCGGCCCGGTCGCTCAACGACGCGCTGCGCAGCGCGTTCCCGGCCGACTCGATCTTCCGCATCGACCACTACCTCGGCAAGGAGACGGTGCAGAACATCCTCGCGCTGCGCTTCGCCAACGAGCTGTACGAGCCGATCTGGAACCGCAACTACGTCGACCACGTGCAGATCACGATGGCCGAGGACATCGGCGTGGGCGGCCGCGCCGGGTACTACGACGGCATCGGCGCGGCCCGTGACGTCATCCAGAACCACCTGCTGCAGCTGTTCGCCCTGACCGCGATGGAGGAGCCGATCTCGTTCGACGCCGCGCACCTGCGCGCCGAGAAGGAGAAGGTGCTCGCCGCCGTCACGCTCCCCGAGGATCTCGGTCGCGCGACCGCGCGCGGTCAGTACGCCGGCGGCTGGCAGGGCGGCGAGAAGGTGACCGGCTTCCTCGACGAAGACGGCATGGACCCGCAGTCCACCACCGAGACCTATGCCGCCATCACGCTCGAGATCAACACCCGCCGCTGGGCGGGCGTGCCGTTCTACCTGCGCACCGGCAAGCGACTGGGGCGGCGGGTGACCGAGATCGCCGTGGTGTTCAAGCGCGCGCCCGAGATGCTCTTCTCGCGCGGGCAGACCTCGGGACTCGGGCAGAACGCGCTGGTCATCCGCGTGCAGCCGGATGAGGGCGTCACGATCCGGTTCGGCTCGAAGGTGCCGGGCGCCGGCACCCAGGTGCGCGACGTCACGATGGACTTCGGCTACGGACACGCCTTCACCGAAGCGAGCCCCGAGGCCTACGAGAGGCTCATCCTCGACGTCCTCCTCGGCGACCCGCCGCTGTTCCCGCGGCACGAAGAGGTCGAGCTCAGCTGGAAGATCCTCGATCCGATCGAGAAGTTCTGGGCCGAGCAGGGCGGACCCCTCGAGCAGTACTCACCCGGGTCGTGGGGTCCGGCATCCGCCGACGAGCTCCTCACCCGCGACGGCCGCAGCTGGAGGCGCCCGTGATCATCGACCTGCCCGACACCACCGTCAGCAAGATCTCGCGCGCGCTCGTCAGCGTGCGCGAGGAGGGCGGCGCCGTCGCCCTCGGGCGCGTGCTGACGCTCATCATCGCGACGCGCCACGGCGCCGAGGAAGAGGTCATCGAGGCCGCCAACGACGCGTCGCGCGAGCATCCGATGCGCGTCATCGTTCTCATGGCCGGCGACGAAGACCTCGACGCCGATCCGCGACTGGATGCCGAGATCCGCGTGGGCGGCGACGCCGGTGCCAGTGAGGTCGTCGTGCTCAAGCCCCAGGGCGCCGCCGGGACCAACCGCGAGAGCCTCATCACCGGCCTTCTTCTGCCCGACGCCCCGGTCGTGGCCTGGTGGCCGGCCGACACTCCCCCGGTGCCCTCGGAGTCGCCCGTGGGGCGCATCGCCCAGCGGCGCATCACGGATGCCTCGACGAAGCCCGATCCCGCCGCATGGGTGGCCCAGCTCGGCGACCACTACGCGCCCGGCGACACCGACTTCGCGTGGACGCGGATCACGCACTGGCGCGAGCAGCTCGCCGCCGTGCTCGACCAGCCTCCGTACGAGCCCGTGACCGCCGTCGAGGTGCGCGGCGCCGCGGACTCGCCGTCGACGGCGCTGCTGGCGGCCTGGCTGCGGCTCAAGCTCGACGTGCCGGTCGAGTACCACTACCTCGACGCGGACGAGTGGGGAGGCGGCATCAAGTCGGTGCGCCTCACGCGCCCGAGCGGCGACACCGTCCTCGAGCGTCCGAGCGCGGGGATCGCCGTACTCACCCAGCCCGGCCAGCCCGTGCACGACCTGGCCTTCCCCCGGCGTTCGCTGCGCGAGTGCCTCGCCGAGGAGCTTCGCAGCCTCGACCCCGATGACCTGTATGGTCGAGTGATCACCCGCGGGTGGGAACTGCTGGAGCCGACGACGACGGAGACCGATGGCTGACGAAGGATGGGTCGAGAAGCGGGTGGTGATCCGCCCCGACCCGGACGCGCTCGCCACAGAGGTCGCGGCGCGGTTCGTCGGCCGGCTCGTCCGTCGGCTGTCCGCGGGCAAGACCGCCCACGTGTCCCTCACCGGCGGCGGGATGGGATCGGCCGTCCTGCGCGCGGTCGCCGAGCATCCGGTCCGTGCGGAGCTCAACTGGTCTCGCGTGCACTTCTGGTGGAGCGACGAGAGGTTCGTGCCCCGCACATCCGAGGATCGGAACGAGCAGCAGGCGCGCGCGGCGCTGCTCGACGTCCTCGACGTGCCCGAAGAGAACATCCACGCCGGCCCGGCGAGCGACGAGGGAATCGGACTCGATGAGGCGGCCAGGCGCTATGCCGCCGAGCTGGCACGCTTCGCCGCGTCGCCCGAGCAGCCGTGGCCGACGTTCGACGTCTCGTTCCTCGGCGTCGGACCCGACGGCCACATCGCCTCGCTCTTCCCCGACCGCGCCGAGATCCAGGACACCGCGAGCATCGTCCTGCCGGTGCGCGAGTCGCCGAAACCGCCGCCCGAGCGCATCACGATGACCCGCAAGGTCATCAACTCGTCCAAGCGCGTGTGGCTCGTGCTCGCCGGTGCGGACAAAGCGGCAGCCTTGGGTCTCGCACTCGCCGGTGCGGCCTACGACTCGGTGCCCGCGGCCGGGGCCAAGGGCACGCATCGCACGGTCTTCTTCGTCGACACGGCGGCGGCGTCGCACGTGCCGGCGGAGCTCATCGAGCCCCAATAGGGAACGAGAGGCGGCCGCAGGCGATCGCGGCGCCCGCAGTCCGTGCTGAGGTCAGTCCTGGCCGCGGCGATCGCGCAGCTGGCGCAGGGCGTCGTCGAGAAGGGTGTCGGCCTCTTCCTCGGTGCGACGCTCCTTCACGTAGGCGAGGTGCGTCTTGTACGGCTCGGTCTTGGCGACGGCCGGCGGGTTCGCCTTGTCACGACCGGCGGGGAGCCCGGTGTGAGGCGAGTCGATGACGTCGGGGATCTCCTCGTCGGGGATGCCCGCGGCGAAGTAGCGGATCGTCTCGTTGCCCATCGCGTCCCAGTACGAGATGGCGACGCGGTCGGCGTGGAAGCCGTGGTCCTGCTCGCCCATGGGACCGGCGCCCACACGGGTGCCGCGGATCGCGTTTCCTCCGGTTGCCATCAGATCCCCTGGAACTTGGTGATGAGGCCGAGGGCGACGATCGACATGAACCAGACCAGCGCCAGGATCACGGTGAAGCGATTGAGGTTCCGCTCCGCCAGGCCCGACGAGCCGAGCGCCGAGGTCATACCGCCTCCGAACATGTCGGAGAGGCCGCCGCCACGCCCCTTGTGAAGCAGGATGAGCAGGGTCAGCAGGAGGCTGGTGATGCCCAGCAGCACCTGCAGCACGAACTCGAGGATCTGCACTGTCGCTATCGCCTTTCGATGCGATCCGTCCGATCGCACAAGGGTCGAGTATACCGGCCGGCTCAGACTCCGACGTGCTTCTGGTAACGGATGATCGACGAGAACTCGTCCACGACGAGGCTCGCACCGCCCACCAGTGCTCCGTCGACGTCGGGCTCGCGCATGAAGCTGGCGATGTTCGCCGCCTTGACCGAGCCGCCGTAGAGGATGCGGGTGCGCTCGGCCGCCTCGGCGCCGAGCTTGGACGCGACGACGTCGCGCAGCTTGGCGCACACGTCCTGTGCCTGCTCGGGCGTCGCCGCCTGGCCCGACCCGATGGCCCACACGGGTTCGTACGCCACGACGATGTCCGCGTCGGCGGGCACGCTCTCGAGCGCGACGTTCAGCTGACTGACCGGCACGGCGCTCGCGCCGTACTCCTCGAGGTCTTCGGCGGTCTCGCCGACGCAGATGACGGGGACCAGACCGTGCCGCAGCGCCGCCTGGACCTTGCTGCCCACGACTTCGTCCGTCTCGGCGTGGTACTGACGCCGCTCCGAGTGCCCGATGATCACGTAGCGGCAGTCCAGCTTGGCCAGGAACGCGCCCGAGACCTCGCCGGTGTACGCGCCGGAGTCGTGCGCCGAGAGGTCCTGCCCGCCGAGGGCGAACGGGATCTTGTCGGCGTCGATGAGCGTCTGCGCCGTGCGCAGGTCGGTGAAGGGCGGGAAGACCGCCACCTCGACGCTGTCCGTGGTGTGGCTCGCGTCGCGCAGTGCCCAGTGCAGCTTCTGCACGAACGCCACCGTCTGCAGGTGATCGAGGTTCATCTTCCAGTTGCCGGCGATCAGCGTCATCCGATTCACTGCCATCCCAATACCTCCAGTCCGGGGAGCTTCTTGCCTTCGAGGAACTCCAGGCTCGCGCCGCCGCCGGTCGAGATGTGCCCGAACCGGTCGTCGGCGAAGCCGAGTTGGCGCACCGCGGCGGCAGAGTCGCCGCCGCCGACGACGCTCAGGCCGTCGACCTCGGTGAGCGCCTGTGCGACGGCCTTGGTGCCCGCGGCGAAGGCGGGCATCTCGAACACGCCCATCGGCCCGTTCCAGAACACCGTGCGGCTGCCCCGGACGGCTTCGGCGAACATCGCGGCCGTCTCGGGGCCGATGTCGAGGCCGAGCCCCTCGGCGCCGAACGGCGTGTCCTCCAAGGCGTCGGCCGCGGCGGTCACGTGCTCGGCGTCGGCCGAGAAGGATGCCGCCACGACGGCGTCGACCGGCAGCACCAGCTCGACGCCGCGTTCGGCGGCGGTGGCCATGTAGCCGCGCACGACATCGAGCTGGTCCTCCTCGAGGAGGCTCTTGCCGACCGGGTGGCCCTGCGCCGCCAGGAACGTGAACATCATCCCGCCGCCGATGCAGAGCTTCTCGACCCGCGGCAGCAGGTGTTCGATGACACCCAGCTTGTCGCTCACCTTCGATCCACCGAGGACGACGGCGTACGGCCGCTCGGGGTTCTCGGTCAGGCGGTCGAGCACGTCGACCTCCTTCTCGATGAGGAACCCGGCCGCCGACGGCAGGATCTCGGCGAGGTCGTACACGCTCGCCTGCTTGCGGTGCACGACGCCGAAGCCATCGGACACCAGGGCATCGCCCAGCGCTGCGAGCTCGACGGCGAAGGCACGGCGCTCGGCGTCGTCCTTCGCGGTCTCGCCGGGGTTGAACCGCAGGTTCTCGATGACGGCGACATCCCCGTCCTCGAGCGCGTCGACCGCCTCACGGGCGGACTCCCCCACGGTGTCGCGGGCGAACGCCACCGGCTTGCCGAGCAGCTCGGAGAGCCGCTGCGCGACGGGCGCGAGGCTGTACTTCGCGTCGGGCGCGCCGTCGGGGCGACCGAGGTGCGAGCACGCGACCACCCGAGCGCCCTGGTTGATGAGGTGGTTCAGCGTGGGCAGCGCCGCACGCACGCGGCCGTCGTCCGTGATCACGCCGTCCTTCAGGGGGACGTTGAAATCGCAGCGGACGACGACGCGCTTGCCTGCGAGCGAACCCAGCGAGTCGAGGGTGCGCAGAGCCACGATGGCCTCAGAGCTTGTCGGCGACGAGCTCGGTGAGGTCGACGAGGCGGTTCGAGTAGCCCCACTCGTTGTCGTACCACGCCGACACCTTGACCAGGTTGCCCGAGACGTTGACCTGGCCCGCGTCGTAGATCGACGAGTGCGGGTCGTGGACGATGTCGGTGGACACGATCGCGTCGGTGTTGTACTTCAGGTAGCCGGCGAGTTCGCCCTCGGCCGCGGCCTTCTCGTACGCGGCGTTGATCGTCTCGGCGGTGAGGCCCTCGGTCGGCGTGATGATCGTGAGGTCGACGATCGAACCGGTGGGGATCGGCACGCGGTACGACGAGCCGCTCAGCTTGCCGTTGAGCTCGGGCAGCACGAGGCCGATCGCCTTGGCGGCACCGGTCGAGGCCGGCACGATGTTCAGGGCGGCGGCGCGGGCGCGGTGCAGGTCGCCGTGGGGGCCGTCCTGCAGGTTCTGGTCGGCGGTGTAGGCGTGAGCGGTCATCATGAAGCCGCGCTCGATGCCGAAGTTGTCGTTGAAGACCTTCGCGAGGGGCGCGAGGCAGTTCGTCGTGCACGACGCGTTCGAGATGACGTGCATCGTCTCGGGGTCGTACGTGCCGTCGTTGACGCCCATGACGAACGTGCCGTCGACGTCGGTGCCGGGGGCCGAGATGATGACCTTCTTGGCGCCGCCCGCGATGTGCTTCGAGGCATCGGCGGCCTTGGTGAAGCGGCCGGTCGACTCGATGACGATGTCGACGCCCAGGTCGCCCCACGGGAGGTTCGCGGGGTCGCGCTCTTCGAAGACCTTGATGCTGTGGCCGCCGACGGTGATGGAGTCCTCGGTGTACGAGACGTCCGCGTCGAGACGGCCGCCGACGGAGTCGTACTTGAGCAGGTGGGCGAGGGTCTTGTTGTCGGTGAGGTCGTTCACCGCCACGATGTCGAGGTCCGCGCCCTGCTCGAGGGCGGCGCGGAGGAAGTTGCGCCCGATTCGGCCGAATCCGTTGATTCCGATCTTGACAGCCACGGAGTCTCTCCTGAGAAGTGTCGTGCGCGAGGGTGCGCGATGGTGGGGTGGGATTCACTGGGCGATGGTCGGCCCCCGGCGGGCGGGGCCCGCGGGGGCGACCATCACGCTCACGACGTTACCAGCAGGCCCGCCGTCTTTTCGCGGGCGGCGGCGAAGCGCTCGGCCACGTTCTGCCAGTTGGCGATGTTCCAGACCGCCTTGACGTAGTCGGCCTTGACGTTGAGGTAGTCGAGGTAGAACGCGTGCTCCCACATGTCGAGCTGGAACACCGGGATCGTGCCCTGAGCGGTGTTGCTCTGCTGGTCGAAGAGCTGCTGGATGATCAGCTGCGAGCCGATCGGGTCCCAGCTGAGCACCGCCCAGCCCGAGCCCTGGATACCGGTCGCGGCGGCGGTGAAGTGGGCCTGGAACTTCTCGAAGCCGCCGAAGAACTCGTCGATCGCGGCCGCGAGCTCGCCCTCGGGCTGTCCGCCGCCGTCCGGCGAGAGGTTGGTCCAGAAGATCGAGTGGTTGACGTGCCCGCCGAGGTTGAACGCGAGGTCCTTCTCGAGCTTGTTGACGTTGCCGAGATTGCCGCTCTCGCGGGCCTCGGCGAGCTGCTCCAGGGCGGTGTTGGCACCGGTGACATACGCCTGGTGGTGCTTGTCGTGGTGCAGCTGCATGATCTTGCCGCTGATGTGCGGCTCGAGCGCTGCATAGTCGTAGGGGAGGTCGGGCAACGTGTAGTTCGCCATGTTCTCTTCTTCCTGTCGGCGCCGCGCCGATCGTCCTCGGCGCGGCGAGGCTGACGTGATCATCCTAGGGGTGTGCAACGCACGCGGGCGGGGGTTGCTTCCCCCGTCGACAGCCGTTAACGCGCCGGATGCCGGGTCACTCGGCCATGCCGGCGGGCACGGCCCACTCGGTGCCGGGGAGCCCGTCCTTCTCGGCCTTCTTGTCGGCCATCGCGAGCAGGCGCCGGATGCGCCCGGCGACCGCGTCCTTGGTCAGCGGCGGGTCGGCGTGGTGCCCCAGTTCGTCGAGGCTCGCGTCGCGATGTGCGAGTCGCAGTTCGCCCGCCTCGCGCAGGTGCTCGGGAACCTCGTCCCCGAGGATCTCGAGCGCCCGTTCGACACGGGCGCACGCAGCGACGGCCGCCTGCGCCGAGCGGCGCAGATTGGCGTCGTCGAAGTTGACGAGACGGTTGACGCCGGCCCGCACTTCTCGCCGCTGCCGCATCTGATCCCACTCCGCGGCGGCCTTCTGGGCGCCCATGAGGGCCAGCGCCGACCGGATCGCCTCGCCTTCGCGCACGACCACGCGCGGGACGCCGCGCACCTCGCGGGCCTTCGCCGGGATGCCGAGACGGTGAGCTGCGCCGACGATGGCCATGGCGGCTTCGGACGACGGGCACGTGATCTCGAGGGCAGCCGACCGGCCGGGTTCGCTCAGGGACCCCGCCGCGAGGAACGCGCCGCGCCATACGGCCGCGAGGTCGCCGCGCGATCCGGTCGTGAGCTTGTTCGGCAGGCCCCGGACCGGCCGCCGACGCTGGTCGAGCAGCCCGGTCTGACGTGCGAGGGTCTCTCCGCCCTCGATGACGCGGACGGCGTAGTGGCTTCCTCCGCGCGCGCCCGATCCCTGCACGTGCACCAGCTCGGGGCGCACGCCGTACAGCTCGACGAGATCACGCGCGACGCGCCGGGCGAGGACGTCGGAGTCGAGCTCGGCCTCCACCGCGACGCGGTTCGCGATCGAGTGGAGCCCGCCCGAGAAGCGGAGCACCGAGGTGAGCTCGGCGACACGCGCCGTAGGACGCGGGTCGCGGACGACGGTGAGCTCGGCCTTGACGTCGGCGGTCAGCGACAATGGGACTCCCTCGCGGATGGATGCGGAACGATCAGCCTACTCGCGACCGAGATCGCGATGCTTCACGCGCACCGCCACGCCCGGCGCCGTCGCGAGGCGGTCGGCCAGCTCGCCGGCCATGACGACGGAGCGGTGCTTGCCCCCCGTGCATCCGACCGCGACCACTGAGTGGCGCTTGTTCTCGCGCTGATAGCCCTCGAGCACGGGACGCAGCGCGTCGGCGTACGACTCGAGGAACTCGCGCGCCCCCTGCTGCGCGAGCACGTACTCGCGCACCTCGGGGTTCTGGCCGGTCAGCGCACGCAGCTGTTCGTTCCAGAACGGGTTGGGCAGGAACCGCATGTCTGCGACGAGGTCGGCGTCGGGCGGCAGTCCGTACTTGAATCCGAACGAGAGGATCGTGAGCATGTGACGCGCGACGCCCTCTTCGGAGAACAGCTCGACGATCCGCGTCGCCAGTTCGTGGATGTTGAACGAGCTCGTGTCGATGATCAGATCGGCGTTCTCGCGCACCGCGGCCAGGCGCTCGCGCTCGCGTCGGATGCCGTCGAGGATCGTGCCGTCCTCCTGCAGCGGGTGCGGCCGCCGCACCGCTTCGAAGCGGCGCACGAGCACGTCATCGGCGGCGTCGAGGAACACCACCCGCACCTGACGCCGCTGACGCAGGTCGCGCATGGCGTCGGGCAGGTCGGCGAACAGGTCGCGACCGCGCACATCGACGACGACGGCCACGCGCGGCAGCACGTTGCCGGCGAGCTCGGTGAGATCGAGCAGCGGACGCAGCATCTGCGGGGGCAGATTGTCGACGACGTACCACTCGAGGTCCTCGAGCGCGTTCGCCGCCGTCGACCTGCCGGCCCCGGACATGCCGGTCACGATCAGCATCTCGGCCGGCTCACGGCGCGCCGCATCGGTCATTCCCCACCCCCGTGGGATCCAGCCTAGCCGTCGGACAGATGCGCGTGGACGGCGGCCGCGAGCTTCGGGCCGATGCCGGGGAGCTCGGCGATCTCATCAGGCGCCGCACCGCGAAGGGCCGTCACCGAGCCGAAGTGGCGCAGCAGCGCCTTGATGCGCGCCTCGCCCAGACCCGGCACCTCGGCGAGGACACTGCGGATGTCACGACGACGCCGCCGACGCTGGTGTCGGATGGCGAAGCGGTGGGCTTCGTCGCGCAGCCGCTGCAGCAGGTACAGCGCCTCCGACGTGCGTGGCAGGATCACCGGGTACTCCTCCCCCGGCAGCCAGACCTCTTCGAGGCGCTTCGCGATGCCGCACAGCGCGATCTCGTCGTGCCCCGACTCGTGCAGTGCCCGCGCCGCCGCCTCGACCTGGGGGCGTCCACCGTCGACGACGAGCAGCTGCGGGCGGTAGGCGAACCGCGGCCGACGCCGTTCGGCGACGACGGGCTCGTCGGCGCCGTCGTCGGTCGCCGCCGCCGCGGGTGCGGCATCCGTCTCCTCGGGCGCATCGAGGTAGGCCAATCGACGCGTGAGCACCTGATGCAGCGAGTCGGTGTCGTCGGTGGTCTCGGCCACCGAGAACGACCGGTACTGGTCCTTGCGCGGCAGTCCGTCCTCGAACACGACCATGGATGCCACGACGTTGGTGCCACCGAGGTGCGAGACGTCGAAGCACTCGATGCGCAGCGGCGCCTCCGCCAGGCCCAGCGCCTCCTGCAGGTCGGTGAGCGCCTGCGTGCGCGCCACGTAGTCGCTCGTGCGCCGCGTCTTGTGGAGGATGAGCGCCTGCTCGGCGTTCAGCGTCGCCGTGCGCAGCAGTTCGGCCTTTCGGCCGCGCTGGGCGACGCGGATGCTCACGCGCGTGCCGCGTCGCGAACTCAGCCACTCCTCGAGTTCGGCGGCGTCGTCGGGCAGTGCGGGGACGAGCACCTGCCGCGGGATGTCCGTCTCGGCCGCGCCGCCGTACGTGCGCTGCAGGATCTGGTCGACGAGGTCGGCTCCGCCGATGTCGATCTCCTTCTCGATCGCCGTGGCACGGACCCCGCGCACGCGGCCGCCGCGGATCACGAAGTGCTGCACGGTCGCGGCGAGCTCGTCCTCGGCGATGCCGAACAGGTCGGCGTCCGTGCCGGCGTCGAGCACGAGCGCGCTCTTGTTCAGCACCGCGTCGATCGCCGCGAGGCGGTCGCGGTACTCGGCGGCGGACTCGTAGTCCATCGCGGCGGATGCCTCGCGCATGCGTGCCGTGAGCTCACGGGTGAACCGCTGGTCTCCTCCGGCCATGAACGCGACGAAGTCGTCGACGATCGCCCGGTGCTCCTCGATCGTCACGCGTCCCGAGCACGGCCCGCCGCAGCGTCCGATCTGGCCGGGAAAGCACGGCCGCCCCGTCGCCATGGCCTTGCGATAGGACGCATCGCTGCACGTGCGGATCGGGAAGACCTTGATCAGCAGGTCGATCGTGTCGTGCACCGCCCACACCTTCGGGTACGGGCCGAAGTACTTCGCCCCGGGGATGCGGCGGTTGCGCGTCACGATGACGCGCGGAGCCTCATCCGCGAGCGTCACCGCCATGAACGGGTATGACTTGTCGTCCTTGTACCGCACGTTGAAGGGCGGCGAGAACTCCTGGATCCACATGTACTCGAGCTGCAGCGCGTCGACGTCGCTCGAGACGACGGTCCACTCCACCGACGACGCCGTGGTCACCATGCGTCGCGTGCGCTCGTGGAGGGTGTGCAGCGGAGCGAAGTAGTTCGACAGGCGCGACCGAAGGTTCTTGGCCTTGCCGACGTACAGCACCCGTCCGTCGGCATCGCGGAAGCGGTAGACCCCGGGGTTCGTCGGGATCTCGCCCTGTTTCGGCTTGTACGGGACTGTCGGCGTTCGCGCGGCCATCAGCCGGCCTTGCGGGCGCTGCCGACCCCCAGGACCTCGGCCAGGAACGCCCCGGTGTGGCTGCCCTCGGCGGATGCGACCTGCTCGGGGGTTCCCGTCGCGATCACCTGGCCGCCGCCGGCGCCGCCCTCGGGTCCGAGGTCGATGATCCAGTCGGCCGACTTCACGACATCGAGGTTGTGCTCGATGACGATCACGGTGTTGCCCTTGTCGACCAGGCCGTTGAGCACCTCGAGCAGGCGGTTGACGTCTTCGAAGTGCAGACCGGTCGTGGGCTCGTCGAGCACGTAGACCGAGCGTCCGTTGCTGCGGCGCTGCAGTTCGGTGGCGAGCTTGACGCGCTGCGCCTCGCCGCCCGACAGCGTCGTCGCCGACTGACCCAGCCGCACGTAGCCGAGGCCGACGTCGACGAGGGTCTTCAGGTAGCGGTGGATCGCCGGGATCGGCTCGAAGAACTCGGCGGCCTCGGAGATCGGCATCTCGAGCACCTCGGCGATGTTCTTGCCCTTGTAGTGCACCGCGAGGGTGTCGCGGTTGTACCGCTTGCCGTGGCACACCTCGCAGTCGACGTACACGTCGGGCAGGAAGTTCATCTCGATCTTGATCGTGCCGTCGCCCGAGCACGCCTCGCAGCGGCCGCCCTTGACGTTGAAGCTGAACCGCCCGGGCTGGTAGCCGCGCGCCTTCGCCTCGGGTGTCTCGCTGAACAGCGAGCGGATGCGGTCGAACACGCCCGTGTAGGTCGCCGGATTCGACCGCGGAGTGCGGCCGATCGGCGCCTGATCGACGTGCACGACCTTGTCGAGGTCGTCGAGTCCCGTCACGCGCGTGTGCTTGCCCGGCACCGTGCGGGCGCCGTTCAGTCGCGCGGCGAGCACCTCGTAGAGGATGTCGTTCACCAGCGAGGACTTGCCCGAGCCGCTCACGCCGGTGACGGCGGTGAGCACGCCGAGCGGGAACTCGGCGGTGACGTCCTTGAGGTTGTTCTCGCGGGCGCCCACGACCGTGATGCGTCGCTTGCGATCGATCCGGCGGCGCTTCTTGGGCGTCGGGATACTGCGTCGCCCGGCGAGGTAGTCGCCGGTGATCGAGTCGCGATCCGCGAGCAGCTCCTCGAGCGGCCCCGAGTGCACGACCGCTCCCCCGTCCTCGCCCGCGCGCGGGCCGATGTCGACGAGCCAGTCGGCCGCGTGGATCGTCTCCTCGTCGTGCTCGACGACGATCAGGGTGTTGCCCAGGTCGCGCAGCTTGAGCAGCGTCTCGATGAGGCGGCGGTTGTCGCGCTGGTGCAGGCCGATCGACGGCTCGTCGAGCACGTACAGCACGCCGGTCAGCCCCGACCCGATCTGGGTGGCCAGTCGGATGCGCTGCGCTTCGCCGCCCGAGAGGGATCCGGCGGAGCGGCTGAGGTTGAGGTAGTTGAGCCCCACCTGGATGAGGAAGTCGAGTCGCAGCCGGATCTCGCGGAGGACCTGTGCGGCGATCTTCGCCTCGCGCTCGGTGAGCTGCAGGGTCGCGAAGAACTGCTGGGCGTCGGCGAGGCTCAGCCGCGAGGCATCCGCGATCGAACTGCCGTGCACGAGCACCGCGAGCACTTCGGGCTTGAGCCGGTCACCGTTGCACACCGGGCACGGCACTTCGCGCAGGTACTCCGACCAGCGCTGGCGCTGCGTGTCGGATTCGGCCTGCAGGTACTGGCGCTCGATGTACGGCACGACGCCCTCGAAGCCCGAGGTGTAGCGCATCTCGCGGCCGTAGCGGTTCTTCCACCGCACCGTGACCTTGAAGTTGTCGCCGCGCAGCACCGCCTCCTGCACCTCGACGGGCAGCTCGCGCCACGGCGTGTCGAGCGAGAAGTCGAGGTCGTCGGCGAGCCCCTTCAGCAGACGCTCGTAGTACTGGAAGAGGCCCTTGCCCTGCGTGGTCCAGGGCAGGATGACGCCCTCGTTGATCGACAGCTCGACGTCGCCGAGCATCAGCTCGACGTCGACCGACATGCGGGTGCCCAGGCCCGAACACGTCGGGCAGGCGCCGAACGGCGCGTTGAACGAGAACGTGCGGGGCTCGATCTCGGTGAGCTGCAGCGGATGCCCGTTGGGGCACGCGAGCTTCTCGGAGAAGGACTGCCACGCGGCGTCGCCCTCTTCGTCGACGTAGTTGACCTGCACCACGCCGCCGGCGAGCGAGAGCGCGGTCTCGACCGAGTCGGTGACGCGGCTCAGGATGTCGGGGCCCGCGACGAGGCGGTCGACGACGACGGCGATGTCGTGCTTGTAGCTCTTCTTGAGCGCGGGCGGCTCGGCCAGCTGAACGAGCTCGCCGTCGACCACCGCACGCGCGTAGCCCTTGGCGCTGAGCTCTTTGAAGAGGTCGACGAACTCGCCCTTCTTCTGCGTGACCACCGGCGCGACGATCTGGTAGCGCGTGCGGTCGGGCAGCTCGACGAGCTGATCGGCGATCTGCTGAACCGTCTGCCGCTCGATCTGCGCGCCGCATTCGGGGCAGTGCGGCACCCCGATGCGGGCCCACAGCAGACGCATGTAGTCGTGGATCTCGGTGATGGTGCCCACCGTCGACCGCGGGTTGCGGTTCGTCGACTTCTGGTCGATCGACACCGCGGGGCTGAGGCCCTCGATGAAATCGACGTCGGGGCGATCGACCTGACCGAGGAATTGGCGCGCGTAGGCGCTCAGCGACTCGACGTAACGGCGCTGCCCTTCGGCGAAGATCGTGTCGAACGCCAGGCTCGACTTGCCCGATCCCGACAGGCCGGTGAAGACCACGAGGCTGTCTCGCGGGATGTCGAGATCGACGTTCTTCAGGTTGTGGACGCGGGCACCGCGAACGCTGAGATTTCCGCCCGCGTGGGCGTGCGCAGAGACGGGGACGATGGGCACCCGACAAGTCTAGGTGGGCCCTCCGACACCGGCTCCGGGTTCGCGAACGGCGAAGCGGATGCCGCC
>JAUHVN010000285.1 GCA_030425055.1 Actinomycetes bacterium
GCCCTCGACGGCGGTGATGACCTGCTCGAGCTGCGGGCCGGCCAGGGCTCCGGGCTGCGCGAAGACGAGCACGCCCTCGCGGAAGGCCATGAGCGTCGGGATCGACGTGATGCGGAATCCGGCGGCCAGCTGCTGCTCGGCCTCGGTGTCGACCTTGCCGAACACGATGCCGGGGTGGGTCTCGGACGACTTCTCGAAGACGGGGCCGAACGCGCGGCACGGGCCGCACCATTCCGCCCAGAAGTCCAGCAGCACGATGTCGTTGTCGCTGATCGTGTTCTCGAGGTTCTGCAGGGTGATCTCTCGCGTGCTCACTGTTCGAGCCTACCTTCGCTGTTGTGGCCGGGCTCGGGGCGGCTCTGCGCCGCCGTCGAGCTCGCACCGACGGGTTCCAGATCGACGTGGCCGCGCGCATCGGGAATGCCGAGGTTGTTCTCGGCGACCGCGTCGGCCCGGCGGGGGATCACGCTGGTCGGGCACCAGCCGGTGATCGCACCCACCATGAGCAGCACGGCGCAGATGCCCGCGGGGATCGCGCACCACAGGTTGTCGGCCATGCTCAGCGCGAACGCGCCGACGAACACCGCGCCTGCTCCGCGCAGGAGCCGCTCGCCGGGGGTCACGGCGCACACTCGGGTCCATCGGGGGCTGCTCATGCATTCGATGATACCCCAGGGGGTATAGTGGAGGCGAACTCCACGAAAGGTCGTCCCATGCGCCGCTCCCGAACGCTCGCCCTCACCGCCGCCATCGCCGGTCTCGTCGCCCTGCTGGCCGGATGCTCGCCGTCGGCGGGCAGCGTCGAGGTCGGCGACGACACGGTCATCGTCGACGTGCGCACGCCCGAGGAGTTCGCCTCCGGCCACCTCGAGGGTGCGGTCAACGTCAACCTGCAGTCGGGTGCGTTCGAAGACGAGATCGGCGAGTACCCGGTCGACGGCGAGTACGTCGTCTACTGCCGCACCGGCAACCGCTCGGGCCAGGCCGTCGCGATCATGGAGTCGATGGGCTTCGAGGATGTGCAGAACATCGGCGGTGTCGAGGATGCCTCGTCGGCCACCGGCATCCCGATCGTCACCGACTGACATTCGGCGCGCGCACGGCTCACCAGCCGTGGGTGTTGAGCCACTCTCGCGCGTCGGCGGCATCCTGCTGATCACCGGGGTCCCACGTGTCGTGGTCGACGAGCGCCCCGTCGTCGAGTGCGACGAAGCGGTGGCACACCGGACACAGCGCGCGGCCGTGCGGGAAGCCGCTCGGCAGCTCGACGGCCGGCGCCGCCGGGGTACCCGACCCGGGGCAGCGCGCGGGGTCGGCGCCGGCATCCGTCCACATGATCGACCGGTGGCGATGGAGGCCGGCGTGCCCGAGCGGGCGCGTGCAGCGACGGCCGTCGTTGCGGCTGCGGCAGAACGCGATGACGTCGCTCATCGCATCCTCGGCACGAAGCGTGGCACCCAGCGCACGAACGCGAGGGCACCCAGCAGTCCGATGACGCCGATCGCGCCGGTCGCGATCGCGAGCGACGAGACTGCGGCGATCGCCGAGACCAGCAGGGGAGCGGTCGCGCCACCCGCGTCGGTCAGCGTGCGCCACGAGCCCAAGTAGGGCGCCGGGTCGGCCTTGGGCGCGGTGTCGGCGCCCAAGGTGAGCAGGATGCCGCTCGACAGGCCGTTGCCGACGCCGAGCACGGCCGCGAACATCGCGAACCACATGCTGGCCTGGTCGACGTCGTGCGTGAACGCGAGCGCGAGAAAGCCCGCGCCCATCAGCGTCATGGCGGGCAGTGCCGCCCACAGGCGCCCGAAGCGGTCCATGACCTGTCCGCTCGCGTAGAAGAGTGCGAAGTCGATGGCGCCCGAGACGCCTACGACGAGGGCGATCGTCTGGGCGTCGAGCCCGATCGACACGCCCCACAGCGGCAGCACGACCTGCCGAGCCGAGCGCACGGCCGACAGGGATGCCGCGGCGAGCCCGAGCTTGCCGAGCACGCCGCGGTACCGCCACATCGTGCGGAACACGCCGGCGCGCTCGATGGTGGGGATCGACCCCGACACGGGCTCGCCGGTGTCTTCGGACATCGGGCGGGTCACGGCATCCGTCGTCTGCGCCGGGCGTGCCGTCGCCGGCGGCGCGATCGTCTTCTCGGGGTCGGGGCCGAGCACCACCAGCAGCACCGTCGCGACCAGGCACGTTCCGAAGAACCACACCGCGGCGCGCTCGTCGCCGAAGATCGCCAGCAGTGCGGCCGCGACGAACGGCCCCACGAACATGCCGAGGCGGAACGTGCCGCCCAACAGCGACAGCGACCGCGCGCGGAACGACAGCGGCACGCGCGTCGTCATGAACGAGTGGCGGGCCAGGCCGAAGGCCGCTGCGCAGAAGCCGATGAGGAAGACGGATGCCGCGAACAGCCCGAGCTGCGGCGCGAGCGCCATGCCGGTGACGCCGACGAGCGCCAGCAGCCCGGCCGCCGTCATCGCGATGCGCTCGCCGAAGCGGGCGACGAGCCAGCCTGCGGGGATGTTGCCGCACAGCTGGCCGACGACCAGCGCCGACGCGACGAGCGCGGCGAGGGCGACGTCGGCGCCGAGCTGCGCCGCGAGGATCGGGATGAGCGGGATCACGGCGCCCTCGCCGAGCGCGAACAGCACCGTCGGACCGTAGATCATCGGGCCGAACCGCCACAGCACCTCGCGTGCGCTGACGTCGGAGGGGCGGTCGGTCACCGCAACCACGTTAGTCTGGACTGTCATGCTCGACTTCGATCCGTCCGCCGACATCCAGGCGCTCCGCACCACCTTCGCCGACATCAAGGCCGTCGTCGACGTCGACGCGCTCTCGGCCGAGATCGAACGCCTCAACGAGCAGGCCGCCGCCCCCGATCTGTGGGACGACGTCGAGCGCGCGCAGAAGGTCACCAGCGCCCTCAGCCACCGTCAGGCGTCGCTCAAGCGCATCACCGACATCGAGCAGCGCCTCGACGATCTCGAGGTGCTCGTCGAGCTCGCCAACGAGATGGACGACGAGGACTCGGCCGAAGAGGCCCGCCACGAGCTGGCCGAGCTCGAGGACATCGTCGGCGAACTCGAGGTGCAGACGCTGCTCGACGGCGAGTACGACGACCGGTCTGCCGTCGTCACGATCCGCTCGGGTGCCGGCGGCGACGACGCCACCGACTTCGCCGAGATGCTCATGCGCATGTACCTGCGCTGGGCCGAGCGCCACAAGTACCCCGTCAAGGTGATGGACACCTCGTACGCCGAAGGTGCCGGCATCAAGTCGGCGACGTTCGAGATCGACGCGCCCTACGCGTACGGCACGCTGTCGGTCGAGGCCGGCACGCACCGCCTGGCCCGCATCAGCCCCTTCGGCGCCGCCGACAAGCGGCAGACCAGCTTCGCCGCGGTCGAGGTCATCCCCGTCATGGAAGAGGCGCAAGAGGTCGACATCCCCGAGAACGACATCCGCGTCGACGTCTTCCGGTCGTCGGGCCCGGGCGGTCAGTCGGTCAACACGACCGACTCGGCCGTGCGCCTCACCCACCTGCCGACCGGCATCGTCGTGTCGATGCAGAACGAGAAGTCGCAGATCCAGAACCGCGCCGCCGCGATGCGCGTGCTGCAGACCCGCCTCATGCTGCTGCAGAAAGAGGAAGAGGCGGCCAAGAAGAAGGAGCTCGCCGGCACGATCACCGCGAGCTGGGGCGACCAGATGCGCTCGTACTTCCTCTACGGCCAGCAGCTGGTGAAGGATCTGCGCACCGGCTACGAGGTCGGCAACCCCGCCCCCGTGTTCGACGGCGACATCGACGGCTTCATCGCCGCCGGCATCCGCTGGCGCAAGCGCCGCGACGACGAGGACTGACCCGACGGATGCCTCGCGCCCGGGTGTCGCACATCGCGGTG
>JAUHVN010000286.1 GCA_030425055.1 Actinomycetes bacterium
CGCCGTCGCCCGTCGCCGCTCGGTCTCGGCGCAGGCCGTGCTGACGGCCCCGGCAGCCGCCTGAGCGGCATCCGTCGCCGGGGCGGAACTCCCGCGAACCCGCACGATTCGGCTGAACCCGCACGCGTCGCGTGGCGGTTCGGCCGATTCGTGACGGTTCGCGGCGCGCTCGAGCGGGTCGGGTCGCCGATCGGGTGAGGGGTCAGCTCAGGCCGCTGTAGGCGTGAAGGCCCTTGAAGAACATGTTGACGATCGTGAAGTTGAACAGCACCGCGGTGAAGCCGACGATCGACAGCCAAGCCGAGCGCGGCCCGCGCCAGCCGCGCGTCGCACGCGCGTGGATGTAGCCGGCGTAGAGGACCCAGATGACGAACGTCCACACCTCTTTGGTGTCGAAGCCCCAGTAGCGGCCCCACGCGTCGTTGGCCCAGATCGATCCGGCGATGAGCGTGAAGGTCCAGAAGATGAAGCCGATGATCGCGAACCGATAGGCGAGCGACTCGAGGGCGTCCGAACCGGGTAGGGTGCGCAGGAACCCCGGTCCGGTGCGCACGGTCTCGTCCTGGGCGGCCGCGACGACGCGGCGCTCGCGGCGGGTCTGCATGAGCTGCACGACCGAGAGTCCGAACGCGATGGCGAACAGCGCGGTGGCCAGCGTCGCGACGAAGACGTGGATGACCAGCCACACCGACTTCAGGGGATCCATGAGCGGCACGACCTCGACGTAGAACGCGAGGGTCGCGCCGCCGAGCAGCAGCACGGTGAGGCCCGTGATGAACGACCCCAGGAAGCGCAGGTCGAAACGGATGAGCGACGCGAGGTAGACCGCGACGACCAGCAGCGTGCCGGTCAGCGCGAACTCGTACATGTTCGACCACGGCACGCGACCGGCGGCGATGCCGCGGGTGACATCGCCCGCCAGGTGGAAGAGGAAGCCCAGGACGGTCAGCGACGTGCCGATGCGAGCGAACAGCAGCCGCGGGCGCTTCGTCGGCGGCGCGTTCAGCGCGAGCTCGGCGGCCTCCTCGTCAGCACGCATCCGCTCGACGGTCGTCGCCGATCCCGCAGCGCCCGCGCCCATCGACCCGGCGCCGACCGCGACGAGTTCGCGCTCGCGGGCGTCCTTCGCGTCGACGGCGAGCTCGGACCGGCGGGCCAGGTCGATCGCGTACGCCACGAAGGCGAGGGCGTAGACGGCGATCGCCGTCCACACGAGCAGCAGCGAGATCGCATCGATGTCGACGGCGGATTCGGGCATGGATGCCAGTCTACGCGCGCGTTCCGGATGCCTCGAAGGCGGCCCCGTGACGCTGCGCGAGCTGCTCGACCGCGGCATCCAGCGTCGGGTCCTCGCCGCGCGCGAGGCCCGCGTACTCGACGCTCACGCCCCCGTCTCCGGCGCGCGCCTTCACCCACATCCGTCGGCGCGGCACGAACAGCGCAGCGAGCAGGCCGGCGGTCGCGAGCACCGCGAAGACGAGCACCCAGGTCGCCGCGGCGTCCCGGTGGATCGACAGCGAGACGTAGCGCTTCACGGACCCCTCGTAGCCGGACGCACCGGCGGGTGCGTCGTTCTCGAACGTGACCGAGCCGCGACCGCCGGGCAGTTCGGCCGTCTCGCCGGGCGCGAGCTCGATCGAGTCCACGTCCGTGTCGCGGCCGGTGAGCTTGTCCATCTCGGAGGTGTCGAGCGTGTACACCGAGCGGGGCACGCCGTCGTCGATGCCGAGGTCGCCGACGTAGACGTCGAGCGACACCACCGGGTTGGTGAGTGCGGGGTACCACGACGCGAAGGCGCCCGACGCGAGCTGCACCTGCGTGGGGTAGAAGAAGCCGACGAGCCCCATCTGCTCGTCGAGTCCGTCGGGGATCTTCACGACGCCGAGCGAGGTCATGTTCGTGTCCTGCGGCAGGAACGGCACCGACTCCGAGAACACGACCTCGCCGTCGGCGTCGCGCACCGTGAGCGTCGGGGCGTAGCCGTTGCCCATGAGGTAGATGCGGTCGCCGCCCATTTGCAGCGGGTGGTTGACACGGACCACGCCGGTGGCGGCATCCTCGCCCGCGTGCTGCGTCGTGAGGTTCGCGGCGAAGTCGCCCGCCTGCCCGGCGCCCTGCTCGCCGCTGGGCTGATACGTCACGTCGAAGCTGTCGAGGGTGAGCGCGTACGGTTCGAGCGCCTCCTCGTCGACGAAGCGCCCGGGGTTGAACGACGTGTAGTCCAGCAGCGTGTTGACGAACGTGCGGCCCTCGATGATGACCGTCTGCCCGGTGTAGGTGAAACCGCCGCCGACGCCGACCGCGACCAGCACGCCGATGAGCGCCGTGTGGAAGACGAGGTTTCCGGTCTCGCGCAGGTAGCCGCGCTCGGCCGACACCGACCGCACACCGGCGGTGTCGTAGCGCTCGACGCGATAGCCGGATCGCCGCAGCTGGTCTGCCGCGAGAGCGACCGCGCGCTCGGCCTCGTCGGCGGCATCCGCATCGTCGGCGATGTCGAGGGTCGCTTCGCGGTGGGCGTCGAGCCGGGACAGACGGGCCGGGGTGCGCGGCGGACGGGCGCGCAGCGCCTTCCAGTGGTGCTTCGTGCGCGGGATGACGCAGCCGATGAGCGACACGAACAGCAGCAGGTAGATGGCCGAGAACCACGGCGACGCATAGACGTCGAACATGCTGAAGCCGTCGAGGATCGGCGCGAGGTCGGGGTTGTCCTGGAAGTACTGCGTGACGCCGTTGGGATCGGCGCTGCGTTGCGGCACGAGAGAGCCCGGGATCGCCGCGATCGCGAGCAGCAGCAGCAGCACGAGTGCGGTGCGCATCGACGTGAGCTGCCGCCACGCCCAGCGCAACCAGCCGGTGAATCCGAGCGCGGGCTGGGTGATCTCGGCGGAGCGGGCGACCGGGGCATCGGCGTGGTCGGCCGGGCGCAGCGGCTCGGCGCCGTCCGCGGGGGCGGTGTCGAGCGCGTCGGCCGCATCGGTCGCGTCAGAGCGGAAGCGGGACACTGAGGAACACCCCCTGCAGCTGCGCCATCAGGGCCGTCCAGACCCCGGTGACCATGAGCACGCCGAGCACGATCAGCAGCGCGCCGCCGATGATGTTGACGACGCGGATGTGGCGGCGCACGAAGCCGACCGAGCGGGTCGCCCAGCCGAAGCCGAGCGCGAGCAGCACGAACGGGATGCCGAGCCCGAGCGAGTAGGCGAGGCCGAGCACCGCGCCGCGCGCGGCCGACCCCGAGTCGAACGAGAGCTGCAGGATGACCGCGAGGGTGGGGCCGATGCACGGGGTCCAGCCGATGCCGAGCGCGATGCCCAGCAGCGGCGCGCCCACGAGCCCCAGGTTGGAGCGCACCTGCGGGCGGAAGGTGCGCTGCGCGAATCCCAGCATCCCGATGAAGACGAGGCCCATCGCGATGATGACGATGCCGAGCACGCGCGTGATGATGTCGGCGTACTCGATGAAGAACCGCCCGAGCGTGCCGCCGAGCATCGCGGCGCTGATGAAGACGAGCGTGAACCCGGCGATGAACAGCAGGACGCCCAGCAGCAGGCGGCCGCGGCCGGGCGCAGGCGCGTCAGTTGCCACCACGTGTGCGGTCGGAGAATCCGCGGTCGGTCGGACGCCCGCAGCCGCATCGTCCGACCGCGCGCCGATCTTCCGACCGGCCGCCATGGGCCGGGGCGCGACGGCGCCGCCGATGAAGCCGAGGTAGCCGGGCACGAGCGGCAGCACGCACGGCGACAGGAACGAGATGAGCCCCGCGAGCATCGCGATGGGCACGGCCAGCCACAGCGTGCCGTCCGCGACGACGGCCCCGATGTTCACGAGGCGTCCAGCGCGTCGCGCAGCAGCGTCTCGAGGACGGATGCCTCGGTGAGCTGACCGATGATGCGT
>JAUHVN010000287.1 GCA_030425055.1 Actinomycetes bacterium
GACCGACGACGACGCGGCCGCGCAGGCCTACCTCGCCGCATCCCCCATCGCCGCCCGGTGGGAGGCCGAGATGGCACCGTTCTTCACCGGCCTCGACGGCCGGCCCGACCAGGCCGCGACGCCCCTGACCGAGATCTTCCACCTCGCCGACCAGCTGGCCGACGCGCAGACCACCGCTCCGACCACCGAAGAAAGCACGACATCATGACGACGCTGTCCGCCGACATCCTCTCCACCCTCGAAGGCCAGGGCATCGAGCTGCCCAGCTGGGCGTTCGGCAACTCGGGCACGCGCTTCCGCGTGTGGACGACCGAGGGAACGCCGCGCGACCCCTACGAGAAGATCGCGGATGCCGCGAAGGTGAACGAGTACACCGCGCTCGCCCCGAGCGTGGCCCTGCACATCCCGTGGGACAAGGTCGACGACTACGCCGACCTGCGTCGTCACGCCGAAGGCCTCGGGGTGAAGCTCGGCACGATCAACTCCAACACCTTCCAGGACGAGGACTACAAGTTCGGCGCCCTCACCCACCACGACGACCGCATCCGCCGGAAGGCGATCGACCACCACTTCGAGTGCATCGACATCATGGATGCCACAGGATCCCGCGACCTGAAGATCTGGCTCGCCGAGGGCTCGAACTACCCCGGCCAGATGGACATGCGCGCCCGCCAGGACCGCCTGCAGGACTCGCTGCAGCAGATCTACGCGCGCCTGGGCGACGACCAGCGCCTCGTGCTCGAGTACAAGTTCTTCGAGCCGTCGTTCTACCACACCGACGTTCCCGACTGGGGCACCTCGTACGCCCAGGTCGCCGCGCTCGGCGACAAGGCGATGGTGTGCCTCGACACCGGCCACCACGCGCCGGGCACGAACATCGAGTTCATCGTCATGCAGCTGCTGCGCCTCGGCAAGCTCGGCTCGTTCGACTTCAATTCGCGCTTCTACGCCGACGACGACCTGATCGTGGGCGCGGCCGACCCGTTCCAGCTGTTCCGCATCGTCTTCGAGGTGGTGCGCGGCGGCGGCCTCAACAATCCCGACGTGGCCTTCATGCTCGACCAGTGCCACAACATCGAGGACAAGATCCCCGGCCAGATCCGCTCGGTGCTCAACGTGCAGGAGATGACGGCGCGGGCGCTCCTCGTCGACCGCGAGGCGCTGGATGCCGCACAGGCGGCCAACGACGTGCTCGCCGCCAACGCGGTGTTCATGGACGCCTTCTACACCGACGTGCGGCCGGCCCTCGCCGAGTGGCGCGAGACCCGCGGCCTCCCCGCCGACCCGATGGCCGCGTATGCGGCATCCGGCCACCAGCAGAAGCTCGCCGCCGAGCGCGTCGGCGGCACGCAGGCCGGCTGGGGCGCCTGACCCGCGATGTCCTCTCCGTTCGACCGCGGCGAATCGCGGATCCCAAGCCTCCGAGCCGACCATTCGGCGCGGTCGAACCCACCTCTACCTGACTCAACCGCGCCGAATCGCGGCTGCGACCGCGAAGCATCCGAACTTTGACGCGGTCGAACCCGGCTTCCCACCCTCGGAAGGAACACACCATGACGAACCCGGCAGTGACCGACCTCATCGCGCGCAGCAATCGCCTGGGCGCCGACCCGAAGAACACCAACTACGCCGGCGGCAACACCTCGGCCAAGGGCACCGAGACCGATCCGGTCACCGGCGAGCCCGTGGAACTGCTGTGGGTGAAGGGCTCGGGCGGCGACCTGGGCACCCTCGCGCCCGAGGGCCTGGCGGTGCTGCGCCTGGACCGCATGCGCGCCCTCGTCGACGTCTACCCCGGCATCGACCGCGAGGACGAGATGGTCGCGGCGTTCGATTACTGCCTGCACGGCAAGGGCGGGGCTGCGCCGTCGATCGACACCGCGATGCACGGGCTCGTGGATGCCGCTCACGTCGACCACCTGCATCCGGATGCCGGCATCGCGTTCGCGACCGCGAAGGACGGCAAGAAGCTCACCAAGAAGGCGTTCGGCGACAAGGTCGTGTGGGTGCCGTGGCGACGCCCCGGCTTCCAGCTCGGACTCGACATCGCCGCGATCAAGGCGAAGAACCCGCAGGCGGTCGGCTGCATCCTCGGCGGCCACGGCATCACCGCGTGGGGTGACACGTCCGAAGAGGCCGAGGCGAACTCGCTGTGGATCATCGAGACCGCGCAGGCGTACCTCGACGCCAACGGCAAGGCGGCGCCGCTGGGCAAGGTGCGCGCGAAGTACCAGGCGCTGCCCGAGCTCGACCGCCGCGCGAAGGCCGCCGCACTCGCCCCGACGATCCGCGGCCTCGCCTCGACCGACAAGCCGATGGTGGGTCACTTCACCGACAGCGACGTCGTGCTCGACTTCCTCGCATCGGCGAAGGCCCCCAAGCTCGCCGAGCTCGGCACCAGCTGCCCCGACCACTTCCTCCGCACGAAGGTCAAGCCGATGCTGGTCGACCTGCCCTCGGACGCTCCCGTCGAGAAGGTCGTCGAGCGGCTCCACGAGCTGCACGAGGCCTACCGCGCCGACTACCAGGCCTACTACGACGCCCACGCGACCGCCGACAGCCCGGCGATCCGCGGCGCCGATCCGCTCATCGTGCTCGTGCCCGGTGTCGGCATGTTCTCGTTTGGCGCCAACAAGCAGACCGCGCGCGTGGCGGGCGAGTTCTACGTGAACGCGATCAACGTGATGCGCGGCGCCGAGTCGGTCTCGACCTACACGCCGATCTCCGACGCCGAGAAGTTCCGCATCGAGTACTGGGCACTCGAGGAGGCGAAGCTGCAGCGGATGCCGAAGCCCAAGAGCCACCAGGGCCGCATCGCGCTGGTCACCGGCGCGGCATCCGGCATCGGCAAGGCGATCGCGGCCCGCCTCGCCGCCGAGGGCGCGTGCGTGGTCGTCGCCGACCTCGATCTCGAGAAGGCGCAGGCGGCCGCGGCCGAGCTCGGCAACGCCGACGTCGCGATCGGGGTGGCCGCGAACGTCGCCGACGGCGACGCCGTGCAGGCCGCGTTCGACGAGGCCGTGCTCGCGTTCGGCGGCGTCGACCTCGTCGTCAACAACGCCGGCCTCTCGCTGTCGAAGCCGCTGCTGGAGACCACCGAGAAGGACTGGGACCTGCAGCACGACGTCATGGCGAAGGGCTCGTTCCTCGTCTCGAAGATCGCCGCGAAGATCCTCATCGACCAGAAGCTCGGCGGCGACATCGTCTACATCTCGTCGAAGAACTCGGTGTTCGCGGGCCCCAACAACATCGCGTACTCGGCGACGAAGGCCGACCAAGCGCACCAGGTGCGACTGCTCGCGGTCGAGCTCGGCGAGCACGGCGTGCGCGTCAACGGCATCAACCCCGACGGCGTCGTGCGCGGCTCGGGCATCTTCGCCAGCGGCTGGGGCGCCAACCGCGCCGCCACCTACGGCGTCAAGGAAGAGGACCTCGGCCAGTTCTACGCGAACCGCACGATCCTCAAGCGCGAGGTCGTGCCCGAGAACGTCGCCGACGCCGTCTACGTGCTGACCGGCCCCGAGCTCAGTCGCACGACGGGCCTGCACATCCCGGTCGACTCGGGCGTCGCGGCCGCGTTCCTGCGATGAGCGGCGCGCACGCCGGGGTCGTCGGGGCCGTCGACCTCGGCGCCACGAGCGGCCGCGTCATGCTCGGCTACGTCGGCGACGGCGTGCTGCGCCTCGAGCCGGTCGCTCGGTTCCCGAACGGCCCCGTCGAGGCATCCGACGGATCGCTGCACTGGAACTTCACGGCGCTGTACGACCACGTCGTCGCCGGGCTGCGCGAGGCGGTGGCCCGCGAGCCCGGTCTCGCGAGCATCGGCATCGACTCGTGGGCGGTCGACTACGGTCTGCTCTCGGACGGCGCGCTGCTCG
>JAUHVN010000288.1 GCA_030425055.1 Actinomycetes bacterium
TCTTGTGAGGTGACCGCGGCGAACCGATCGACCTTGAACGGAGCTAGCACTGGTGAGCTCTCCCCGGTCAGCACCTCTTCGGCCACCAGTTCGCCCAGGATCAGGCCCAGCGTCGCTCCGGAGTGTGTGAAGAGTGCATGCAGTCCGCTGACAGATGCGACTGCCCCAGCAACCGGTTCTCCGTCGCCAGGAATGGGCTTGGGACCGGCGAGCACACGACGCGCCGTTAGTCGGCGGTCGCCCGCCAGCACTCTCTCCGCTGCGCGTAGTAGGCCTTGGACGGACTCTTGGGGCACGGACAAACCGCCATCCGCACCAACGCGAATCGATCTCTCGGCCCAGTCCGCATCCAGAACGAGCCGACCGTCGGGTGTGGGGCGAATCGCGACGGCGGGAGAGTTGATGACCGTGCGAATGTCCAGCCCGACGCGGTCGGTGATGACAACGAACGCGGGCGGCGATGCGTCGGGCAGTGCGACACCTAGCTCCGCCAGGCTCATAGGGACGCTTGCCCCGGTGGCCAAAATGACTTGGGAAGCATTGAGCGTGGTTCCGTCAGCGAGTCGTACACCGCTCACAGCCCCCGCACGTGTCTCGATCTGTACCTCGCCAGCACCCTGGTTGATGGTCGCGCCGTGCTGGATTGCTTCAGCCGCGAGCGCTTTGATGAGGTCCGGGAGGTGAACCCAGCCTTCGCCGGGGTTGTGGATTGCGCCTTCCGCTGGCACGGCGCTCGGGTCTACCTCCGGAGCGATGCGTGAGATGTCGTCGCGCCCGATCCAGACCGCGTCGTAGCCTCCGTCACGCTCGAAGGTGAACGTGTTTCGAAGGCTTTCGCCTGGGCCGGCCCACTTCAGGGCACCGTCGAAACGCAGATAGTTCTGACTCTCAGGGTGCTGAGCTTGCCATGTGCGGTAGCGATCCAGTGCGAGCAGCCGCAAATAGTGATAGTTCGCGGATCGCGAGCCTGATGAATTGAGCCAGGCGATCGACCGGCCCGAGGCGCCGTCAGCAAGCGATCCGGCGGTCACTAATGTGACTTTCGCGCCTCGGCGAGCGAGGTGAGCAGCAGTCGAAGCGCCGAGGACTCCCCCACCCACGACGATGAGCTTTTCAGTTCCGAGCAGTTGCACGAGTTACGTTCTCTTTCAGTTGAAGCGGTTCAGATTCAGGCATGGCGGGCGCTCGCCGCGCGAGCGTCGGCCAGCAGGCGCAGACACGCGATCGCATCGTGGGGGTCGACCGGCGGCGCAGCGTCGAGATTCAGCGCATCAGCGAGTAGGGAGTAGAAGCGCCCGTAGTCGCCGCGGCGTGTCGGCACAGGGCGCGGCTGACCGCTTCCTGCGAGCTCGCCCCAGCGGTCAGCCGGTGTTTCGCCGAAGCCCTCGTCATGCGGTCGGACGCCGCTGATGAGGGCGAGTTCCTGGCCATCCAGTCCCCAGGAGGTGTAGGTTGCCTCGGATCCGATCACCCGAAATCGGGGCCCCGGCGACGCTGCGACCGCGCTCATCCACAGGTGCGATCGCACGCCGCACTCGTGCTCGAGCGCCACGAACGCGTCATCGTCGGCGACGACTCCGGCACGCCGGGTGTCGACTTCCGCCGAGGCGATACTCGCCGGACCGAAGAGGAGGACAGCCTGATCGATCAAGTGGGGGCCCAGGTCGAACAGGATTCCTCCTGCCTCCGCTGCCGGGGTGGCCCACTTCCATCCCGCCGCGGTCGGTTGCCACCATTCGAATCTCGATTCGAATCGGTACACCTGGCCCAGCCGTCCTTCGGCGACGAGGTCTTGAAGCGTAAGGAAGTCGCCGTCCCAACGCCGGTTCTGATAGACCGTCAAGAGGAGACCGCGTTCTTGTGCCGCCGAGCGCAGCCGTTCCCCTTGTTCCGCCGTCGCAGCCATGGGCTTGTCGACAACGACGTGACAGCCCGCTTGCAGTGCCGCTCCCGCGATCTCAGCGTGCGTGCCACTAGGAGAGGCCACCACGACTACCTCGATCGAAGGTGCGCGCTCCCACAGGTCGTCCACGGTGGGAAGAATCCGCACGTCTGGGTATTCTGCTTTCGCCTGCGCAGCTCGCACCGGGCTTGCAGTAACGATGGTGTCGAGAGCGAGGGACGGGTTCGAGGCGATAAACGGGGCGTGGAAGTACCGACCGGCTGTGCCAAACCCGACGACGGCGACTCGGATAGGGTCGGATGCTCGGCTCACGCTGTGGGCCACGAGGTCGCCGGCTTCTGAGCGGTGCCGTCCTTCCAGACCTGGAGGATGTTCGAGCGAACGCTGAGGACGCCCACGTCGACCGTCGGATCCTGCGCCACTGCGATGAAGTCCGCGTCGAACCCGACTCGCAACGCTCCCGACTGAGGCGCCTGTGGTCCGAGCGTCAGGGGAGCGTCAGCTGTTGCGGCACGGATCGCCTGAAGCGGAGTCATTCCTGCCGCGACCATGAGGGTCAGTTCGTTGGCGTTCTGTCCCCAGTGGTTCGGCAGGTCCGTCCCGGATGCCGCGCAATCCGTGCCCATAGCGATCGTCACGCCGGCTGACAGTGCGAATCCGACAGAATCTTCTTTGAGTTTCGCGTTCTCGATGCGCTTCTTGATCGCATACTCCGGCATGCCGTCTTCTACGCCGAGCTTGGCGTACTCATGACCTGTCATGAGAGTCGGGACAAGGATGGCACCGTGGTCAGCCATCATCTGAGCCGTCTCGCGATCCAAGAACGAGCCGTGCTCGATCGTCTTCGCGCCCGCGCGCAGTGCTGCCTGTATTCCTCGGACGCCGTGGGCGTGCGCTGCGACGATACGCTCGGAGCGCGCCGCTTCCTGCACGATCGCCCGCAGTTCTTCGTCGCTGAACTGCTGGTGGTGAGGGTCGTCTCGCACGCTCATCATGCCCCCGCCCGCGCAGACTTTGATGACGCGCGCACCCCCACGAAGCTGAATGCGGACTGCCACCGTAACGCCCGTGATGCCGTCGCATTGCATGAACTGGCCCTCGTTCTCTCCGAGCTGCTTCGTCCAGTTCAGGGGATACATGTGCAGATCAGAGTGACCACCTGTCGGAGAGAGTGCAGCTCCGGCAGAGTAGATGTGAGGGCCGCGCACGATCCCTTCGTCGATGACGGTCCCCAGAGACAGGCCGTACCCCCCGAGCTCACGGATCGACGTGATCCCGGCGTCGAGTGCCTCCGCCGCGTCGCGGGTAGCGCGGATGGCTCCGACGAGCGCAGGGGTGGTGGCGACACCTGCAGGCTCGATGACGCGCGGACCCGTGAAGTGAGTGTGAGTGTCCCAGAGCCCGGGCATGATGACGGGAAAGTGCTCGGCGGTGTCGGCACTGGGCGGAGCCTCCGAGGCCGGGCCAGCGTAATCGATCCGGCCGTTCGATATGTGAAGTTCCCCGTCGGCAATCGGGTCTTGGTCGCCGGGAATTAGGGTGTCGCAGGTGAAACGCATGGTGTCCTTTCGTGCGTGGGAGTTGATCATTTTCCGAAGCCGTCGGCGAGGCCGCGGATGAAGTAACGCTGGAAGACGATGAAGAGGACCGTGACGGGGATCGCGGCGATGACGATGCCGGCGAAGATGATCGACCAGTCGTTGGAGATGTCGGTCTGAAGGCTGAACAACCCAACGGGCAATGTCTGCAGAGAGTCGTCGGACAGGAAAACGAGCGCAAACGTGAACTCGTTCCATGCAAAGAGTGCTTGCAGCACACAAGCCGAAACGATGATCGGCCGGCACAAAGGGAGAATGATGCGCCAGAAGATCGTCCATTGTGATGCGCCGTCGATGACAGCTGCCTCCTGGATCTCACCGGGAAGGGTGAGCAT
>JAUHVN010000289.1 GCA_030425055.1 Actinomycetes bacterium
GGCGCCGATCTTGCGCTTGGCCCGCACGATGCGCTGCGCGACGGTCGACTCGGCCGACAGCGTCGCGCGAGCGATCTGCGCGGTGGTCAGACCGCAGATCGCCCGCAGCGTGAGAGCGAGCTGGGCATCGGCCGACAGCGCGGGGTGGCAGCATCCGAACAGCAGCGCGAGGCGCTCGTCGGCGTCGTCGGCACCGTCGTCGCCGGACGGCGGGTCGTCGACCAGCAGCGGCAGCTTGCGGCGCAGGGTCTGATCGCGCCGCATCCGGTCGAGGGCATTGTGACGGGCGGCACGGGTGAGCCATGCGCCCGGATTCGGCGGGATGCCGCGGACCCGCCACTCGCGCACGGCCTCTTCGACGGCCTCGGCGACGGCCTCCTCCGCGACGTCGAGACTGCCCGCCCACGAGGTGAGGGCCGCGACGATGCGGGCGGACTGATCGCGCACCGCGACCGCGAGCGCGCGATCGGATGCCGCGGACCCGGCGGGACCGGCGTCCGCGGCATCCGGGTCGCTCACTGCTCGAACTGGCTGTAGTCGACGACCATCGGGCGGATCTCGATCGCGATGCCCGGGAACTCGAGCGACGGCCACGTCTTCACGAGCTCGATGGCGGCGTCGAGGTCGGGCACGTCGATGACGCTGAAACCGCCGATGACCTCCTTGGCCTCGGAGAACGGCCCGTCCACGACGACCGGACCCTCGGCGCCGTGCTTGACCGTGGTCGCTGTGGTGACGGGCTGCAGTTCGGCACCGGAGTCGTCGAACTTGTCGGAGTGGGTGCCGAACCACTCGTAGATGCGGCCGTACACCTCCTGCGCGCGCTCTGAGGGCACCGCCGCGTCGAGCTCGGGAGTGGACGTGAACATGATGACGTACTTCACGGCTTCGATCCTTTCGTCTGTGGAACCGTTTCATCCCCACAGCGAACGGACAAGGCCGGAATCGACACGTCGCGCGAAAAAACCTTGGATCAGAAGATCGAGACCGGGTTGACGAGGTCGGCGAGGATCAGCACGGCGCCCATCGCGATCAGCCCGATGACCACGACGAAGGTGACGGGCACGAGCTTCGCCGCGTCGACGGGTTTCGGTTCGGGGCGCCCGGTCAGCCGCGCGAAGACGCGCTTGATGCCGTCCCACAGCGCCACGACGACGTGCCCGCCGTCCAGCGGCAGCAGCGGGATGAGGTTGAAGACGAAGAGCGCGATGTTCAGTGACGCGAGCAGGGCGATGAGCCCCGAGACGCGGTTCACGATCGGCGCGTCGGCCGCCGCGACCTCGCCGGCGATCACACCGGCCCCCACGACGCTCAGGGGTCCGTTCGGATCGCGCTCGTCGCCGGTGACGAGGGTCACCGCCGTGTCCCACACCTTGACGGGCAGCTGCCAGATGATTCCGGCGACCGCGCCCACGTTCTCGACCGCGGCCTGCGGACCGGCCCAGATCGGCTGACGGACGAACTCGACGGTCGGCCGGAAGCCGAGGAAGCCGACCTCGGCGGCATCAGCGGCGCCGTCCTCGGCGCCGGGCGGGCGGATGACCGCAGCGGGGGTCGCGGTGAGAGTCAGCTGCTGACCGTCGCGGTCGACGACGAGCGTGAGCTGCTCGCCCGCCGACACCTCGACGATCGCTGCAGCTTCGGTGAATTCCGAGACCGGTGTGCCGTCGATCGAGAGGATGACGTCTCCGGGCTGAAGTCCCGCGGCGACCGAGGGCGGCTGCGGGTCGCCGGCCTCGCAGGCGGCCCCCGAGTACGAGGGGACGCACTCGGCCAGCGAGGCGACCGTCGTCGTCGCCGTCTGCAGCCCGATGCCCGACAGCAGGATCGTGAACAGCACGATCGCGAAGAGCAGGTTCATGATCGGGCCGCCGAGCATGATCACGACGCGCTTCCAGACGGGCAGGCGATAGAAGACGCGCTGGTCGTCGTCGCCGGTCATCGTCTCGTCGTTGGCGGCGCGGGCATCCTGCACCATCGTCGCGAAGAAGCCGCCTCCGGCGCGCCCCGTGCGCTGGCCCGACGCCATCGCGGCCTGCTGCTTCGGAGAGGGCGGGTACATGCCGGCCATCGAGATGTAGCCGCCGAGCGGGATGGCCTTCACGCCGTACTCGGTCTCGCCGCGGCGGCGCGACCACAGCGTGGGGCCGAAGCCGATCATGTACTGCCCGACGCGCACGCCGAACCGCTTGGCCGGCCACAGGTGGCCCAGCTCGTGCAGCGCGATCGACACGGCGAGGCCGACGACCAGCAGCACGACGCCGATCACGAAGAGCAGGATCTCCACACGCCCACGGTACCCGCGCGAGTCTTTGAGTTGGCCGTGACCACCGTCGGCACGCGAATTGTTGGTCGCGGGGGCGGGCATCGGCTAGCCTCCTCGCAAGGAGGAGCCGTGACGACACGTCAGGTCCGCGCCGTGCGCGGTGCGATCGGTGCGCTCGTCGCCGTCCTCCTCGGTGCCGCTGCGCACACCATCGGCGGCGGTGAAGCACCGTCACCGGCGGTGGTCGCCGCGGTCGCGCTGCTCGCCTGGCCGTTCGCCGTCCTCCTCGCCGGCCGCCGACTCGCCGGCTGGCGGATCGTCGCCACCGTGATGGTCACCCAGCTGCTCCTGCACGTCGCCTTCACCCTCGTCGGCCACGGCACAGCCGCGGTCGCCTCACCCGCGGGTCACCACGGCGCCGTCTCGCTCGCACTGCTCTCGGGCACGACCGTCGCGCCCGACGCGCCGATGACCGCGATGCACGTCGCCGCCGCCGTCTCGACCGTCTTCGTCCTGTACGCCGGTGAGCGGATGCTGCGCGCCCTGGCCCGCGGCATCCGACTGGTCTTCGCTCGCATCGACGCCGTCGTGGCGCCGCTTGCGAACCGCGTGCCGTCGGCCACGACGACACCGGTCGCCGCCCCCTCGTCGTTCCTTCCTCTCTCGTCGCTGTCTCGACGGGGTCCGCCGGTCTTCGCCGGCCGCTGATCCCCCTGTCGACGCGCTCTCCTGGCGCGCGACCCCTCCCGCATGGGCGGCACGCACGCCGTTATGGGAATCCTCCAGCGCCAGGCAGTCGGTCGGATCGATGCCGAGCCGGGCGGCCGCGGTAAGGAACGGATCGGGATTAGGCTTCGGGCGCGGGTAGTCCCCCTTGGTCACGATGGCGTCGAACCGCTCCTCCATGCCGCGCGGCCCGAGATAGCGGGTCACCGCCTCCCGGGGCGAGGACGTGGCGATCGCCCGGGGAATGCGCATCTCGTCCAGATGGTCGAGCAGTTCGGCCACCCCGGCCTTCAGAATGGTGCTCACATCCAGGGAGTCGTGAAACCGCAGCCAGCAGGCGTCGAACATGCCCTGGGCGTCGAAACCGGGGCCGAAATGGGCCTCCAGAGCAGCCAGGGCCGAGGCGTTCGGCACACCGATAAGCTGCTGGAAGACCGGCATCGGGACCTCGTGCCCGCGCTCGGCGGCAACGACGAAGAACACGTCGCGGAAGCCGGTCTCGGTATCGACCAGCAGGCCGTCCATGTCGAACACGACGGCACGAATCTCTCGGGGAAAAGCCATGCCCTCGTGTAGCGGGATTCCCCCGTCCGCGAAAGCGGGTTTGCGCCCTGGGTCATCCCCAATCACCGTCTTCCCGGCCCTGGAAACGAACATCCCACTTTCTCAGCCGCGCACGAGCGCCCAACGAATTGCCCCAATTTTGGGCAGCCTTTTGTGCATTGCAAAAATATGAAGCACGAATAAGTAGATTTTTTGTGCGGCCATTACGCCAAACCTTATGAAATACCTCACTAATTCTTCCGATCCCGACACGCGTCACAGTGGCACAGCTCTT
>JAUHVN010000290.1 GCA_030425055.1 Actinomycetes bacterium
GCGCGCGTCAACCTCTTCAACTACGCGGGCGCGGTGCTCGGCGCGGTGGGCGTCGGCGTCCTCGCGGAGGGCATCGGGCTGGGACTCGCCTTCGCGCTCCCCGCCGTGCTGCTCGTGGCCGCGCTGACAGTGCTGCGTCGACTGGGCACGCGCACCACGAGCGATGCATGAGCGGATGCCGCCGGCCGAGGCATCCGCTCCCCACCCGCGCGCATCGCTAGGCTGGGCGGCGTGAGCGGAAAGGGGCACGAGGCGGCGCGCACCCAGGCCGATGCCGCTCAGCGCGAAGAGGAGACGCTGCGCGCCCGGTGGGAGTCGACTCAGGAGTCATTCCGCGAAAGGTTCGACGAGCCGATCGAGCGCGCCACCCGCATCACGAAGCAGACGCTCGCGTGGTTCCCGGTGCGCGTGTGGCGTCACTTCCTCCAGCACAACGGCTTCCTGCTCGCCGCCGGTGTGAGCTATCAGGCGCTCTTCGCGTTCTTCGCCGTGCTCTACGTCGCGTTCGCAGTCGTCGGGTTGTGGCTCGGCGGCAACGAGACGGCCGTCAACGCGATGATCAACGTCATCAACGGCTATGTTCCCGGACTCATCAGCACCGACGGCCAGACGGGGCTGTTCACCGAGCAGGACGTGCAGGCCATCGCCACCAAGAGCAGCGGCGTGCTCGCGATCACGGGTCTGATCGCGCTCGGCACGGCCATCTGGACCGCGATCGGCTTCATCACGTTCCTGCGGCGTGCGGTGCGCGACATCTTCGCGCTCGCCCCCGACCGGCGCAGTTACATCCTGCTCAAGTCGCGCGACTTCCTGGCCGCGATCGTGTTCGGCTCGGCCATCATCGCCGGCGGCGCGCTCAACGCCGTGGGCGTGTGGGCCCTGAGCTGGCTCGGCGGAGTGCTCGGCCTCGACGGCTCGACGTTGTCGACGATCACCGTCCGCCTGGGCTCGGTGCTCGTCTCTCTCATCATCAATGTGGCCGCCCTCGCTGCGCTGTTCCGCTTCCTCACCGGCACCCAGCTGCGCTGGCGCCGGATCTGGCCGGGTTCGATCCTCGGCGGATCCGCGCTCACGGTGCTCCAGCTGGGGGCCGGAGTACTCCTGCTCTACACTCCGTCCAATCCCCTCCTGGCCACCTTCGCGATCTTCGTGGGCCTGCTGCTGTGGTTCCGCCTGGCAGGCATCGTCATGCTGGTCGCCGGAGCATGGATCGCGGTGTCGGCGTCGGATCGCGATGTGCCGCTCGTGCCGATCACCGAGGCCGAACGGATCGCCGCCGAGCACCGCGCCCTGCTCACGGCTGCCCAGGTGCGGCTGCGCACGGCGCGCGAGGCGCGCAAGAGCGCACCCTGGTACCGCGTGTGGTCGGCCGACCGAGCCGTGCATGCCGCACAGGCGGAACTCGCCCAGGTCGAAGCCGCTGCTCCCGCGCCCATCAAGCGCGGCAGTCTCCTCGACTAGCCGGACCGCGGTGTCGCCGGTCGCGGTTAGGCTGGCCGTCGTGCCCGGATCCGTACGCATCGCCTCTGTCAACGTCAACGGCATCCGCGCCGCCGTCCGCAAGGGCATGATCGACTGGCTCGCCGAGGCCGCCGTCGACGTCATGGCCCTGCAGGAGGTGCGCGCAAACGCCGACGAGCTCGCGGCCGCCCTGCCGGGCTGGCACATCGTGGGCAGCGAAGCCGAGGCGAAGGGCCGTGCGGGCGTCGCGATCGCAGCGCGAGTCGCCCCGACCGACGTGCGCACCGCGCTCGGCGACGGCGGCGCCGATGCCACGGGGCGCTGGATCGAGGCCGACTTCGAGTTCGGCGGCGAGCGCCTCACCGCGGTGAGCGCGTACGTCCACACCGGCGAAGCGGGCACACCGCGCCAGAACGCCAAGTACGCGTTCCTCGACGCGATGGAGGAGCGGATGCCGCAACTGCGGGCGCACTCGCCGCTCTCGCTCATCATGGGCGACCTGAACGTCGGCCACACGCAGCGCGACATCCGCAACTGGAAGGGCAATGTCAAGAACGCCGGCTTCCTCCCCCGCGAGCGCGCGTACTTCGACCGCTTCGTCGGCCAGGCCGGCATGCCGGTCAACACCGCAGACGGCGCGACGGGCACGGGCGTGGGATGGGTGGATGTCGGCCGGCAGGCGCACGGCGACGTCGACGGGCCGTACACGTGGTGGTCGATGCGCGGTCGCGCCTTCGACAACGACACCGGGTGGCGCATCGACTACCACCTGGCCACACCCGAGCTCGCGGCGCGCGCGAGCGGCTACCGCGTGGTGCGCGCGCCCTCGTGGGACACGCGCTGGAGCGACCACGCCCCGGTGGTCGCCGACTACCGCGTCGGAGCCTGAGCCGCCGCGAGCGCGGGCGCACGCCGCAGCTCGATCGTCGGCGGATGCCGCAGCGACTGCGCCACGACGCAGTACCGCTCTGTCGACGTCGCCAGCCGCGTGAGGGTGGCGTCGTCGAGTTCGGCGTCGATGTCGATCACGAGGCGGATCGGAGCGACACCGACCTCGACCGTGCGATCGACGCCGAGGGTGCCCCGCGCGTCGAACGTCGACTCGGCCCGGATGGACACACGACCGAGGTCGATCCCCGCCGAGGTCGCGACCGCCGACAGCGTGACCCCGGCGCACGCGACGAGCGCCTGCAGCAGCAGGTCGCCCGAGCACGCGCCCGCCGAGGCATCCCCGCCCGTCGCCGGGTGCAGCGCAGCGCGCACAGCACCGGCCGGCGTGTCGACGTCGACGGTCAGCGGGTCGGCGATGATCCCCGAGGCGTGCACGGGCGTGAGCGCGGCATCCGGCTCGGCGCGATAGCGCTCCTTGAGCGGAGCCTGCGCACTGCGCAGCTGGTCACGGTCCATGGCGGCCATCCTCTCGGTCCGCCCTCCAGCCTGGCGCGCGTCGGGCCGCGCGCCAAGCCGGAGTGACGCCGTGTGACGTCGGTCACACCTTCTCGGCGACCTTCGCCAGCCGCAGCCACGTGTCGACGACGGTGTCGGGGTTCAGCGACATCGACTCGATCCCTCGCTCCAGCAGCCACTCCGCCAGGTCGGGGTGGTCGCTCGGCCCCTGGCCGCAGATGCCGACGTACTTCCCGGCGGCGCGGCAGGCGTCGATCGCCAATCCGATCATGTGGAGCACGGCCGGGTTGCGCTCGTCGAAGAGGTCGGCGACCAGTCCCGAGTCGCGGTCGAGCCCCAGCGTGAGCTGTGTCATGTCGTTCGAGCCGATCGAGAAGCCGTCGAAGTGCTCGAGGAACTGCGCTGCGAGCACCGCGTTGCTGGGCAGCTCGCACATCATCATGACCTCGAGCCCGTTCTCGCCGCGGCGCAGGCCGTTCTCGGCGAGCAGCTCGATGACGCGCTCGGCCTCGCCCACCGTGCGGACGAACGGGATCATGAGGGCGACGTTCGTGAGACCCATGTCGTCGCGCACGCGCTTCATCGCCTCGCACTCCATGTCGAAGCACTCGCGGAAGTCGGCCGACACGTAGCGGGCGGCGCCGCGGTACCCGATCATCGGGTTCTCCTCGTGCGGCTCGTACACCGGGCCGCCGATGAGGTTGGCGTACTCGTTGGACTTGAAGTCGCTCATGCGCACGATCACGCGTTCGGGCGCGAACGCCGCCGCGATCGTCGACACGCCCTCGGCGACGCGCCGCACGAAGTACTCGCGCGGCGACGGGTACGCGGCGATCCTCGGGGCGATCTCGGCACGCAGCTCGTCCGGGATCGTGTCGTACTCCAGCAGCGCGCGCGGGTGGATGCCCACCTGGCGGTTGATGATGAACTCCAGGCGCGCGAGCCCCACGCCGTGGTTG
>JAUHVN010000291.1 GCA_030425055.1 Actinomycetes bacterium
CTCCACTACCGCACGCACGGCAACGTGAAGATGCCGATCACGATCCGCATCCCGTGGGCCGGTGGTGTCGGCGCGGCCGAGCACCACTCCGAGTCGCCCGAGGCGTACTTCGTGCACACGTCGGGACTGCGCGTGGTGGCGGTGTCGAACCCGCAGGACGCGTACGTCGTGCTGCGGCAGGCGATCGCCAGCGACGACCCGGTCGTCTTCTTCGAACCCAAGCGGCTGTACCACACGAAGGGCGAGGTCGACCTCGACGTCGATCTCGCGGATGCCCCGCCGATGGGTGTCGCGCGCGTCGCCCGCGAGGGCTCCGACGTGACGCTGCTCACCTACGGCGCGCAGGTCGCGACGGCGATGGATGCCGCGACCGCCGCCGAGGACGAGGGCATCTCGCTGGAGGTCATCGACCTGCGATCGATCTCGCCGGTCGACTACCGGACCGTGACCGCATCCGTTCGCAAGACCGGCCGGGTCGTGGTCACCCACGAGGCCGCGCGCGAGGCCGGCGTCGGCGCCGAGTTGATCGCGAGCGTCACGGAGCGCTGCTTCAACTACCTCGAGTCCGCCCCGGTGCGCGTGACAGGCCACGACATCCCGTACCCTCCCGCCAAGCTCGAGAAGTTCCACCTTCCCGACCTCGACCGGATCCTCGACGCCGTCGACCGCGTGCTCGACCGGCCGAACAGCCTGACGGGGGTGGAACTGTGATCCAGGACTTCCTGCTCCCCGACCTGGGCGAAGGTCTGCCCGAGGCCGAGCTCGTCCAGTGGCTCGTCGCCGAGGGCGACGACGTCACGCTCAACCAGACGATCGCCGAGGTCGAGACCGCGAAGGCGGTCGTCGAGCTGCCCTCCCCGTACGCGGGCACCGTCACGACACTCCACGCGGCCGCCGGCGATGTCATCGAGGTGGGTTCTGTGCTCATCTCCTACGACATCGGCGGCGACGACGCGCCCGCCGCGCCGACGAAGGATGCCTCCGCCGAGGCATCCGCCGACGCATCGACCGACGAGCCGGAGGAGAAGGCGCAGCCCAACCTCGTCGGCTACGGCGCCGCGCCCCGCGCCGGCGGACGCCCCAAGCGTCGCGCCCGTTCGGGAGGAGCCGCGGCGGCCCCGGCCGCCGACACCGCCGTGCTCGAGGCGGCGCCGCACGACATCGTGACCGACCTCGACCACGGCGACACGGTCGTCGAGCGGCCGCGGTCGACACCGCCGGTGCGCAAGCTCGCGAAGGACCTCGGCGTCGACATCGCCCTAGTGACGCCGACGGGCGAGACCGGTCTGATCACGCGCGGGGACGTCGAGGATTACGCCCGCCGCGTCGGCGCCGCGCCCGCTGCGGACGATGCCGTCGAGGACGCCGCGCCGTCGCACCCGCCGGTGGCGCCGGGGGAGCGCACGACGCGCACGAAGATCCGCGGGGTGCGCAAGCACACCGCCGACGCGATGGTCCGCTCGGCGTTCACCGCCCCTCATGTCACGACGTTCCTCACCGTAGACGTCACCGCGACGATGGAACTGGTGGCATCGCTGCGGTCCGATCGTGCTCTCGCCGAGCACCGCATCGGCGTGCTCGCGATCGCCGCCAAGGCGGCGTGCGCCGCGCTGGCCCACCACCCCGAGCTCAACTCGAAGTGGGACGAGGACGCCGGTGAGATCGTCTCGCACCACTACGTCAATCTCGGCATCGCCGCCGCGACCGACCGTGGACTCGTGGTCCCCAACATCCGCGATGCGCAGGATCTGACGCTCGTCGAGATGTCCGACGCCATCCGGCAGCTCGCCGAGACCGCCCGCGCGGGCAAGACGGCGCCCGCCGACATGATGGGCGGCACCTTCTCGATCACCAACGTCGGCGTGTTCGGCGTCGACGCCGGCACGCCGATCCTCAACCCCGGCGAAGCGGGCATCCTGGCCGTCGGCGCGGTGCGTCGTCAGCCGTGGGAGCACCGCGGTGAGATCGCGCTGCGCGACGTCATGACGCTCGCGCTATCGTTCGACCACCGTCTCGTGGACGGCCAGCAGGGTTCGCTGTTCCTCAAGGCGGTCGGCGACATCCTGCAGGAGCCCGGACGCGCGATGCTGCTGCGCTGAGAGTCGGTGGCGTTCAGGCCAGCAGCGCCGCGGCCGCCATCGCCTCGAGCGTCGCACGCACCGCGGCGTCCTCGGGGGCATCGCGCAGGGCGCGCACGCTGTGGGGTGTCGAGTTGATGAGGCCGAAGCATGCCTGCGCCCGCAGCCGCAGATCGACGGCGTCGTGATCGGGCAGCAGGTCTGCGAGAACCGCGACCCACAGATCGACGTAGGACCGCTGCAACCGCCGCACGCGATGGCGATCGTCGTCGCTGAGGCTCGCGAGATCGCGATCCTGCACACGGATGACGTCGGCATCGGCGAGTGCGAAGTCGACGTGGAAGCGGATGAGCCCGTCCAGGCGGTCCCGCGCCGAGGCGTCGGCGTCGACGACGGCCTGGCCGCCGGCGAGGAGCCTCTCGCTCACGCCGACGAGGATGGCGCCGAGGAGGGCCTGCTTGTTCGCGAAATGGCGGTACAGCGCCGGTCCGCTCACACCGACGGCGCCGCCGAGATCCTCGAGGCTCACCCCGCTGAACCCGCGCTCGGCGAACAGCTTCGCGGCCTCGTTCAGGATCGCCGAATAGCGGTCGGCCTTGGCGCGATCGCGCTCGGTGGCACCGCTTGTCATTTCAGTTAATCCCCGCTAACCTGGTTCCTCAGTTAGTGAACACTAACCGTTTCGCGCGCGCGCCGACAACAGGCGTGACCGGATCGTGACGTCGACGGAGATGACATGACGATGCTCAGCACCGCGGTGACCCACGACGAGGCGTTCGACCGCACGCGCGACGAGCAGGGCGCACTGGCGGCCGAGTTGCGCGAGCGCCTTCGCGTCGCGGCTCTCGGCGGCCCGGAATCCTCCCGCGAGCGCCACATCGCACGCGGCAAGCTGCTGCCGCGCGAGCGGGTCGATCGCCTGCTCGACGAGGGCAGTCCGTTCCTCGAGGTGTCGCCGCTGGCAGCGGACGGACTCTACGACGGGGATGCCCCCGCGGCGGGCGTGATCGCCGGCATCGGGCTCGTCCACGGCCGGCACGTCATGGTCGTGTGCAACGACGCGACGGTCAAAGGCGGCACGTACTTCCCCCTCACGGTGAAGAAGCACCTGCGCGCGCAGGAGATCGCCCTCGAGAACCGCCTGCCCTGCGTCTACCTCGTGGACTCGGGCGGCGCGTTCCTGCCCATGCAGGACGAGGTGTTCCCCGACCGCGACCATTTCGGCCGCATCTTCTACAACCAGGCCCGGCTCTCGGCCGCCGGCATCCCGCAGATCGCCGCCGTCATGGGCTCGTGCACCGCGGGCGGCGCCTACGTGCCGGCGATGAGCGATGAGACCGTGATCGTCCGCGATCAGGGCACGATCTTCCTCGGCGGCCCGCCGCTGGTGAAGGCCGCGATCGGCGAGATCGTGACCGCCGAGGAGCTCGGCGGGGGAGAGCTGCACGCGAAGCGCTCCGGCGTCGTCGATCACCTCGCCGAGGACGACGAGCACGCGCTCGAGATCGTGCGCGACATCGTCGCGACGCTGCCGCCGCCGGCCGAGCCCGCGTGGGACGTCGAGCCGGCGATCGACCCCGCCGTCGACCCAGACGACCTCTACGGGGTCGTGCCGGTCGACGTGAACCAGCCGTACGACGTGCGCGAGGTGATCGCGCGTCTGGTCGACGGCAGCGGCTTCCACGAGTTCAAGCGCGAGTACGGCGACACCCTGGTCACCGGGTTCGCGCGCCTGCACGGCCA